>CAUYTW010000023.1 GCA_963575715.1 Gammaproteobacteria bacterium
GTCATTAAAGGCAACCAAACGATTAGTGCCATCATTTTCAATCCATCAACCCTGGCAGTGAACACGACCACGACCGCCAGCGCCAGTGCGACATCAGGATTGACGGTGACCTTTACATCCACCACCCCGACCATCTGTACCACAAGCGGAACCAGTGGAGCCACCATAACCGGAAAGGCCATCGGCACCTGCACGATTGCTGCAACCCAGACGGGCAACGCCAATTACAACGCTGCTCGCCAAGTCGAAAATTCAATTACCGTTATTAGCAGTGGTAGTGGTGGTACGGGCGGTACGGGTGGAACGGGTGATATGTGATTTTTGAGTCCGCCGCGAATGCTTGGTGGCCTGCCTTCTCTCCCTGGCAGGCTCCCACGCATTGCTGCACAGTGCGCGATTCACCATTGTCTCCGAGATACCCACTGCTTTAGCCGGGCAGGGAGGAAAGGAGGCGGTTTTAGCGGGAAAAACCGTCAATCAAAAAGCCGGTCTTTCCCGGCTGTCAACCGTTACGGGTCTGGTGACACACACCTTGCGGTGTGGCTCTACCTCGCCAATTGCAGCGCAGCTTCAGTTCGATGTTTTGAATCTTGCGACAAACCGTTTCGTCCTACCCCTAAAGGTTGTTTGCATCCGCCGCTTTCAGAGCATGGAGTTGCCGCCTGTCTGCCGACAGGCAGAAGGAAGCGCCCCCATGGTGAGTCTTGTACTTCGTTGCAACGTAGTCCGATGTTTTGGACTGAGGTTGGTAAACCAGGCTTTATTCAATTAAAGCCTCCGGCTTTAGCCGTGGGGTGATTTACTGCCTTTTTCCAGGTCAATGGGAACGCCTTGTCCTTGCAGGTACATCATTCGCAAATTGTCTTGCGCGCCAGCAAGTCCTTGTTCTGCTGCGCGTTGAAACCAGTGCGCTGCCATGGTGTGATTCATAGCCACGCATTCTCCATATAGATACATGAAACCCAGCCCATGTTGAGCAAGACCATGATTTTGTTCAGCAGCGGCTTTCATCCAACGATAAGCCTGCAATTCGTTGCGTGCCATTCCGAGTCCATTCTGAAACATTATCGCCACACGATATTGGGCTTCCGCGTTACCTTGTACGGTAAAGGGAGAGAGTAGTTGCATCGCTTTGGAAAAATGTTTAGCTTCAAAGGCTGCGATGCCGCTACTGAAATTCATATCCATGTCGGCGATGGTTGTATCTTCCTGCTTTTCTGTTGGGCGATGCTGTGGTGGGTTATCATCCGTTGGTATCATGAAAATATCTCGATGTGTTAATCAGTAGGGTGTGGTATTTCTTGACACTCCCACGAATAAATAGGTGGGATTCCTGATGACACCGGAAGAACCAGAATGCTGGAAGTGAAACACCCCAACCTTGAAAGGCGCAACCGATACAGGGGTCATATAAGGTTTTACGCCCGGAACCTCCCCGGGCAACCGCATACCTCAACTTGTTAAAAAGCACCATAATTTTAGCACCAATGCAGCGCATCGCAAAAATCAAAAAACGATTTGAACGCGATTCATCCCACGGTTAAAACCGTGGCTTTTCTCGCTAATTTTTATAAATCTTTGGCGTGGAAACTCTCGATTTCGTAGAGTCGCGGGATTCTTGACTAATATTAGTTACGAGAGGCATACAATTATCACTTATGAATCATTTTCAATTTTAATAGATGGTATCTCCATTAATAGGTGCCCCACTTTTTTCCTTCCGAAAACTCAATCCATTTTTTTCCGCTTCCACCACGATTAAATCTCCGGGTCCGAATTCACCGCGCAAGAGTCGACTTGCCAGCGGATTTTCCAAATATTGCTGAAGGGCGCGCTTGATTGGTCGAGCACCATACACTGGATCAAAACCAACCGCGCCTAAATAGTCGAGCGCCGCTGCGTTTAATTCAAGGTCAATACGCCGATCATGCAAGCGCGAACGTAAATATTGTACTTGGATGCGAGCAATAGCGCGGATCTGGGAACGACCTAGCGGATGGAAAACTACCAATTCATCGATGCGATTCAGCAACTCAGGCCGGAATTGAGTACTGACAAGATTCATGACCGCTTCCTTCATTTCCTTGTAGCGTTCCTCGCCGGCCAATTCCTGAATAATTTGCGATCCTAAATTCGAAGTCATCACTACCACTGCGTTACGGAAATCGACAGTGCGGCCATGACCATCGGTAAGACGGCCATCGTCTAAAACTTGCAGCAAGACATTGAATACCTCGGCATGGGCCTTTTCCATTTCATCTAACAGAATCACAGAATAGGGTTTTCTGCGTACCTGCTCGGTGAGATATCCGCCCTCCTCGTAGCCCACGTAACCAGGGGGTGCGCCAATCAGTCGCGCCACGGAATGTTTCTCCATGAATTCCGACATGTCGATGCGCACCATTGCTTCATCGGTGTCAAAAAGAAACTCGGCGAGCGCCTTGCATAATTCAGTTTTACCGACTCCAGTTGGCCCCAAGAATAAAAATGATCCAATCGGACGATTGGGATCAGCGAGTCCTGCACGCGAGCGGCGAATTGCATTAGAAACCGCCGCAATAGCTTCATCTTGGCCAATCACTCGCCGATGCAGCCCTTCCTCCATGCGTAATAGTTTCTCGCGCTCGCCTTCTAGCATTTTGGAAACAGGAATACCTGTCCATTTAGAAACTACCTCGGCGATTTCTTCTTCGGTAACGGCATTACGGAGCAGCTTGATATCCTGTTGCTTGACTTGATCGACAGTAGCAAGCCGTCGTTCCAATTCTGGAATTCGTCCATATTGAATTTCGGCCATTCGGTTGAGATTACCCGCACGGCGCGCAGTTTCCAATTCTAGCCGCGCTCGGTCGATCTCCTCCTTAATATGCGCCGTGCCTTCAAGGGCCGCTTTTTCACCTTTCCAAACTTCATCAAGATCGGCGAATTCCCGCTCCAGGCGCGTGATTTCATCCTCAAGATCCTTGAGGCGGCGACGCGAGGCGTCATCGCTTTCCTTCTTGACCGCCTCGCGTTCGATCCGTAGCTGGATAAGACGGCGCTCCAGACGATCCATCGATTCGGGCTTGGAATCTTTTTCAATGCGAATGCGCGCCGCCGCCTCATCCATAAGGTCAATGGCCTTGTCTGGAAGATTACGGTCAGTGATGTACCGGTGAGATAGGGTAGTCGCCGCCACCAGTGCTGGATCGGTGATGGTGACTCCATGGTGAACTTCATATTTATCCTTGAGGCCCCGCAGGATAGCAATAGTGTCCTCGACCGATGGTTCATTTATCAGCACTTTCTGGAATCGCCGCTCCAAGGCAGGGTCTTTTTCCACGTACTTGCGATACTCATCCAGGGTGGTCGCGCCCACACAGTGCAGTTCGCCACGGGCCAACGCCGGTTTGAGCATATTGCCGGCATCCAGCGCCCCTTCGGCCTTGCCCGCGCCTACCACAGTGTGCAACTCGTCGATAAACAGGATAACTTGTCCCTGTTGCTTGGACAATTCATTGAGCACTGCCTTAAGACGTTCCTCGAATTCACCGCGATACTTCGACCCAGCGACCAATGAACCCATGTCCAGAGAAAGAATGCGTTTGCTTCGCAGACCCTCGGGAACCTCGCCGTTGACAATACGCCCCGCGAGTCCCTCGATAATCGCGGTTTTTCCAACGCCAGGATCGCCAATCAACACCGGATTATTCTTAGTGCGCCGTGCCAATACTTGAATGGTGCGGCGGATTTCATCATCGCGGCCAATTACCGGATCGAGCTTACCCTGCTCGGCGCGCTCGGTCAGATCGATGGTGAAACGTTCCAATGCCTGGCGGCTCTCCTCGGCATTGGGATCATCCACTTTTTGACCACCCCGAACCTTGTCAATGGCCTGCTCCAAACTGGCCTTGACTGCGCCATTCTTGCGTAATAGTTCGCCCAGGGTGCCCTTTTCCTCGACCGCCGCTAGTGCGAACAATTCGCTGCTGATGTATTGCTCCTTACGGTTCAATGCGACCTTTTCGGTGAGATTAAGCAGACGGTTGAGGTCATTGGCGAGATGAATATCTCCGCCCGCACCCTCAACACGCGGCAGGCGTTCCAGGGCTTCACCAAGTCCGATACGCAAAGCATGAATGTTGACATCGGCGAGTTGCAGAAGGTGACGCACTGTGCCGCCTTGCTGGTCCATCAGTGCGATCATCAAATGGATCGGCTCAATGAATTGGTGATCACGGGCCACCGCCAAACTTTGCGCTTCCGACAATGCCTGTTGAAATTTATTGGTCAAACGATCCATGCGCATGAATGTACCCCTTTTGTGTCAAAGTTCGGATAGTTTTAGATTCCCAATGATATAAGGGTGGGAACCGTCAAGATCCAGGGTGACTTGCTACATTCTGGGAGCGAAAGGTTTAATAATTTTGTACAAGTTTTTAGCAACAGCGAGGTGAGCCAAGAAAGGCAAGCAACTCCTGCGTCCGATTGCGTAGCAGAGCGGAACAGAGGACGCTTAGGCAGATTTTGGTGATTGTCCACTGCGTCCGAGGATGCTATGGTTAGAGTGGGGTTAGGGTATGCGGTGCGGTAAAGAAGACCCGAAAGAACAGATAAAACCTGCCGGGCAACCTCAACGAAAATCAAGTCGCTAATGCTGGCGTCCAATAAATCGTGAACCGTGCGACAATGCGTAGGAGCTTGCTAGGAAGGCAGGCGACAAGCATTTGCGGCTAACTTCAATTTGTTCTCCGTCCTTAAAGGGCGAAGTTTTTCGGAGACACTGATGACATGGTCATCTTTTCGATCCTGGTTTCATAAACTGGGTTCTCCTCCTTATTTCTACGTGGCTGCGGGACGCTGGATACCTTGGTTAGAAATATCCACAGCGATTCTGTTTGCGATTGGATTCTCATGGAGTTTGTTAATCGCTCCACCTGATTATCAGCAGGGTGAAAGTGTCCGCATCATGTATATCCACGTTCCCTCGGCATGGATGTCAATGTTTGTTTATTTAATGATGGCAGGTACAGCGGCAATTGGCTTGATCTGGAAAGTCAAGATTGCCGATGCATTGGCAGCCAGCTCCGCACCGTTGGGAGCATGGTTTACTTTTCTCGCGTTGACCACTGGATCACTGTGGGGTAAGCCAATGTGGGGAACATGGTGGGTGTGGGACGCACGTCTCACTTCAGAACTCATTTTATTTTTTTTATACCTAGGCTTTATCGCCTTACAATCCGCAATTCCTGATCGACAAACTGCAGCCCGTTCATCGGCAATATTAGCCTTAGTCGGAATTGTGAATATTCCAATTATTCATTTTTCCGTTGAATGGTGGAATACTCTTCACCAGCCATCATCTATTATTCGTATGGGTAAACCTGCTATTGCTCCACAAATGCTTTGGCCATTATTCATCATGTTGCTTGCCTTCAAAATGTATTACGCAACCGCCATCTTAATGCGTGCCCGCTGCGAAATTCTGGAGCGGGAGCGTAATAGTGCTTGGGTGCGGCAAGTTGTTATGGAATTTACGTCTAACTAATCATCGGAGAGCCGCTAATTTTCCATTTCATTCATGTTTATTCATGGAATGGAGCAAGAAATAAACTAATAAAATTTTGTCACCCATACCCGGGTAAATTTCATGCCTTATTTTTCATACACAGGTCGCAATGACCGTGGTGGTGCGATCAATGGAATATTGGAAAGTCCTGACAAAAATAATTGCGTTCAACAATTATTGAATATGGGGATTATTCCAATTGATATTCACCCCACAAAAAATCCAACCGCAAACAGTGAATATGAATGGCAGCGGTTCTTTCAGCCCCGAGTTGAAGACACCGACCTGTTATTATTTAGTCGCCAGATGTATACCCTGCTTAAGGCTGGCGTACCTATTCTGCGCAGTCTTGCCGGGTTAAAGGAGGCTACTCATAATCCAACCTTCGCGGCAATCATCGGTAAATTGCTTGAGGATCTTGATGGTGGTCGAGAACTTTCTTTTGCCATGCAGCGGCATAATAAAGTATTTTCTCCATTTTATCTCAGCATGATACGGGTAGGCGAAATGACAGGTGGATTGGATAAGATCTTTCTGTATCTATTTTCTCACCTAGAGTTCGAAAAGCATACTAAGGATCAAATCAAATCAGCATTGCGCTATCCCAGCTTCGTGATTATCGCCATGGGAATTGCAATTGTGATTATCAACATCTTTGTCATTCCAACCTTCGCCAAGGTATACGCGACAATGCATGCTGCATTACCACCAGTGACTCAATGGATCATCGCATTCTCGACATTTACCGTTCGATTTTGGCCTTTAATCATTGTCACCTTTATTATTCTTTTAAGTTCCTTGCGTTTTTATGTGCGCACAACCCCTGGTCGATTACGTTGGGATACCATTAAGCTGCATATTCCGATTGTTGGAGGGATCATCAAAAAAGCAACATTGGCCCGTTTTGCGCGGAGTTTTTCATTAGCAGCTAAAAGTGGCGTACCCATTACTCAGGCTTTTGGAGTTGTCGCCCAAACCGTTGATAATTCATTTTTTAGTCAGCGATTTGAACAAATGCGCGACAGGATTGGGCGGGGTGAAACTATTTTACGCGCTGCAATCGCGTCGGAAGTTTTTACGCCAGTGGTCTTGCAGATGATCGCGGTAGGTGAAGAAACCGGAGATTTGGATAATTTGAT
The DNA here is from genome assembly GCA_963575715.1 of Gammaproteobacteria bacterium. Taxonomy (NCBI): domain Bacteria; kingdom Pseudomonadati; phylum Pseudomonadota; class Gammaproteobacteria; species Gammaproteobacteria bacterium. Next base: position 6,688 of record CAUYTW010000023.1, read on the forward strand.
GCAAGAAGTGGCCGAGATGTACGACCATGAAGTCGAATATGAGGTAAAAAACCTGGGTGATCGCATTGAACCAATCCTGCTGGTAGGACTTGGTATCATGGTTATGATTCTGGCCTTAGGGGTATTTATGCCGCTCTGGAATTTCGGTCAGACCGCCATGGGTCGTTAAATTTGGAGTCCGCCACTAATGCTTGGTCGCCTGGCTTCCATATTAATCTGTGCATAAGTAAGGTGACACCTAAAAAATTGTGTGATAGGCTGTGGACTGGGTCTCAAATTTTAAGAGTGTCACCTAACCAATGCACAGATTAATATGTAGGGAGTCACCTAACCAACGCATAGATTAATAGTAGTGTATAATTTTTTATTCTAATTTTAGGAGAATCCCATGATTTGTCCAAATTGTCATTCATCTTATATTATCAAAAATGGATCCATACATAATGGAAAACAAAAATTTTTTTGTAAGAATTGTGGAAGACAATTTGTGAAGAACCATGAAAATAGAATTTCACAAGAAACAAAAGACTTAATTGACAAGTTGTTACTGAAAAAAATTCCTATCGCTGGAATTGCTCGTGTCACTGGAGTGCAGGAATATGTAAACCAAAAATACAAGGAAGTACCACGGAGAATAAATGTTGCTAAAAAATCAAAAGAAAGAATAACCATCCAATGTGATGAAATGTGGTCATTTGTTGGAAAAAAGAAGAATAAACAATGGATTTGGCTGGCTATTGATATAAAAACCAATGAAATTGTCTGGGTTTTTGTTGGTGAACGCAATAAAACTGGAGCGCAGGGTTTATGGAATTCATTGCCTCCGGTTTATCGTCAATGCGCGATTTGTTACACGGATTTCTGGAAAGCATATGAAGCGGTATTTCCATCAAATCGTCATCGCGCCGTGGATAAGGATAGTGGTAAAACAAATGGAATTGAACGGCTAAATGGTACATTGCGTCAACGTATCTCCCGGTTGGTCAGAAAAACTCTTTCTTTTTCAAAAAAATTAGAAAATCATATTGGCACCATTTGGTATTTTATTCATCATTATAATGCGACTCTTCTTGTTGCAGCATAGTCAATCATTACTTATTTCAGAACTACCCATTAGCGAAGTGAACAAAGCCGCTAAGGCTTCCGTTACATGCTCTTATGGACTGACAGCCGGAAAGACCGGCATTTTTACCGACGGTCGCAAAAACCGTCTCCTTTCCTCCCTCTAGCTCAAGCCAGGGGTATCTCGGAGACACTGATGAACACTCTCGACACTGATTTTCCTGTCTCTTTTCGTGAATTTTTATTTTTCATGGGAAGATTGCAGTCATTTTTTCATTCCGTCTATGCCTATAAAGTAATGATGCTGGGTGCTGCGGTCACGATGCTTGTTTTTCTCGGTGGATGCTCTTCCCTTCCGCAGTCAGTCCTGGCTCCCGTGGAAGACCATGGCGTCAAGTCTATAAAAAAGGATCAACTCGCCCCGGAGCCAATAGAGACAGCTAAGACCACGCCGCTGCCTTCCATCGAAGACTATCCCTTGCGCGCCCGGCCGTTGCCTCCTCTGCCGAGCATGATTTCGGGAGCCACACGACCGCCAACGCCTTCGACTGATGACGCCACGCCCTCGGTGCCCCCGCTGGTGCCGGTTCCATCTGCGCCATCACCACAGCGCCTTAGTCAGCCCGTGCCGCCGACAACTCCACCTGTTGCGTCTTCTCCGGTATCCGTGCCTACCACTAAGACACAACCCGAAATTCAGTCACCTCCTGCTCAACGTCCCTCAGCTTCTTCTTCTAACACTGGAGTGGTGGCGTTGCTGGGGAAAGCCGACGATCAAGCGGCTTCCGGTCAAATCGATTCCGCCGCAGTAACCCTGGAGCGCGCCTTACGCATTGAGCCTGAAAATGGTCGTCTCTGGAATGAGTTAGCCGGTATTCGCCTCAAACAGGGCAAACTAGATGCAGCTATTTCAATGGCGGAAAAATCTAACAGCATGGCGCGCAACCAACGCGATCTTCAAGCCCGTAATTGGCGCCTGATCGCCGTAGCGCGTCAAAAACAGGGTCAGTCCCAAGCCGCTGCCGAAGCTCTGCTCCGCGCTCGATCCATGGAAGGCGGTCACGACCGATAACCGGTTAAGTCACGACCAAAAACCGTTCTCCGAAACTTAACCCAATTATCTCACTGGACAAACGATGTTCGGTTCCTGCTTCATCATCATTGTCCCCGAGATACCCCTGGCTTTAAGCCATGGGGAGGAAGCGCCGTCCTCCTGTTAGTTGACTTTGATTTTGAAGTAGAAGTTGCCGGTCTTTCCCGGCTGCCACCGCCTAATTAAAGACGGAATGCCCGTAAGGGCCTAGTGACGGACGGATTTTTAATTCCGTATTATCAACCAGGCCCATTAGCTGAGTAAATAACCTAAATGAGCACTTGGATATGATCATTTTAGGCAGAGTATCTTTTTGCTTAGATATCCATGAATAACCATATTCATGATATCTGTTGATTACCCTCGACTCTACCGAGCTCGAAGGGCTTTGTGGATGACAAATACGTATATAAGATTTTTAATTTAGTATCCAATCAATTTAGGAAAATATTTTATGGATTCTGAACTGTATTATATATTTATTTTGATAGTTATTGCTTTTTCCGTTTATTTGTATTTACATCACGACATCTCCAAAATGACAGTATCGCCACCATTGCAGAAGGAACCAAATCCATCAGCGGTAACACAAACACCAGAAAAAATAGATGATGATTCGTCCGCTATTGAGAAATAACCTTAAGTTGCCACCTATCCGTAGTTACGATGGGCGTTGGTGCATGAATGAAAATTATTTATGCAATTCAATAGGTTGCAACATATTGATACTTAAAAATCCATTTTAAATCAGCGTGTTGCTTTGATTCATGCACCAACGCCGTTTTTTTAGCAATTGCTGTTATTTTTTGAGGTGCAATATAAACATCTTTTAGATGATCTGATTCTTGCGATATTAATAATTCACCCAATCCCTCGCCATGGCACTCTCCATCACTATCAGTAAAAGCCTCGCTATAGCCTTTATCAATTCCAAGTTCACTGGTGCCACACGGACGATTCACGCAGGCTTCGACCTCATCGAGGCGTTGGTGCATGAATCAAAGCAACACGCTGATTTAAAATGGATTTTTAAGTAT
>CAUYTW010000024.1 GCA_963575715.1 Gammaproteobacteria bacterium
ATGCAACGTGCCATTGATCGGCTTCTTTGCTCACCGTAGCTGATTTGATGTTGCCCCACTAATAAAAATTTAGAGGCGGACTTCAAAAGTTAAACCCACCTTGAGCCAGCGCGCCAGATCCGGATCGTCAGGCCAAGCGGATACGGGCACCTTGGCTGCCATCAGCACTTGCAGGATTGCGGTATGAATATGACGGCAATCCTTTAGATTGACTTTGGCCTTGGGATGAGCCTGAAGCCATTGCAGCAACCCTTCTGCTTCCTCTACGGTACAAAATTCCTCCAGCACGGCGAGATTCCGACGAAATTGGATCGGCATTTCAGAGCAGCTCCTTGAGGTTAAGCACCAGCATCACCGAGCCATCACCCATCAACGCGGTGCCCGAATAACCAGACAGCGCAGTCAGTACGCCCTCCAGCGGCTTGAGCAGAATTTCGACGCCTTCACGGAATTGATCCACGACGAGACCGACTGGCTCGCCATTCAGGCTTGCCACCAGCACCGCGAGTTCCTCGCTATCTTTGCCATGGCTAAGTTGCAATACTTCACGTAGTCGTATCAACGGGATGAGACGATCACGCAGCACGAAGGTTTCACTGTTCTTGATGACGTGAATGCGATCCAGCGGCAGACGTACCGTTTCCAGAACCATCTCGATGGGAATGCCGATGAGCAGGCCATCAACCAGCGCCGCCATCACCTGGGTGACCGCGAGTGAAAGCGGTAGGGCAAGTCGCAGAGTCGTTCCCTGGCCACGCTGGCTAGTGAGCCGGACCGTGCCACCTAGACGTTCCACCGAGGCGCGCACTACATCCATACCCACGCCGCGTCCCGAAACATCCGAAAGGGTTGCGGCAGTCGAAAGACCAGGCGCAAAAATATATTGAATCGCATCTTCCTCGCTCAGAGCGGCGGCCTGTTCTTCGTCAACCAGACCACGAGCTACTGCCTTGCGCAGCACGGCAGCGGCGTCAATGCCGCGTCCGTCGTCCACCACTTCAATCAGTACGTTTTGATTATCCTGGCGGGCGCTGACACGAATGATGCCTTCCGCCGGCTTGCCCACGGTCAGACGCTCCTCGGGGGGTTCAATGCCGTGATCAAGGCTATTCCTGAGAATGTGAATCAGGGGATCGGCGAGGGCTTCGATAATATTTTTGTCGGCCTCGGTATCCTCGCCTTCGATGACCAGCCGGATCTGCTTGTCGAGCTTGCGCGATAGATCACGCGCCAGCCGAGGAAAACGCTGAAAGATATTGGCCACCGGCATCATACGTACCTGCATGATGCTGCTCTGTAATGCCTGAGCAATGCGGTGGATGACGGCGTATTGATCTTTGATGTCGCGTGCCAGTTCGCGCACACCAAAAACCCGTTCGGCGCGTTGCGCCAGGTACGGCAGACTGTTCTTGGCAACCACCAGTTCACTGATCAGATCCATGAGCTGATCGATCTTATGCTGGTCGATCTTGAGTATCTTGGTGCCCTTATCACGCTCAGTTGCTGTTTCCTCGGGCTTGGGAACGACGGTTTCAGGAACGCCGACAACCTCGGTCGGTGCCAAATGCTCGACAAGTGCGCGCAGGCCATCGGTCGCGTGCGTTTCCACCGCAGCTGCGCAGGTCTCCTCGACTGCTTCCAGATCGTCCAAGCGGCCTACGAAACGCAGCGCGTTGCATAGGCAATTACGCAGCGCCTCGATTTTTCCTAACCAGAGTTCGGGTTCAACCGTCAAGCTGATAATCCGCGCCTGTTGCCGGATTACATTAACAAAAGCGGCGTGTTCGGCAGGGGTCGGCGGGTTTTTTATCACCACGGTGGCCATTGGAGCGGAAGGGGCAACAGTTGCCATAGCGGTTGCTGGCGTGGCGTTCCAGGCCGCCCAGTCCGGACCCTGGCGAGCAGACAGCGCCGCCAGCAGGTGCCGCGTTGCCCCAGCATCGGGTCGGGGCGCGTTCAGAAGTCGTAGTAGCCAGCGCAGTGCCGATGCCGCCCAAAGATCGGGATTGGTGAATTCTAGGAGCGTTGTGGTAATTCGGCGCAGCCCTTCCCAGTCCTGACGTTCAAGGTATGCGTAGGCATCGCGGGTAAAATCGTCATACACCGGCCCGCCGTTCGGTGCGCCCGCAGGGACCGCCAATACCACAGGAGAAGCGGTGGCGATGCGCACCTGATCGGGCACATAGCGGAAACGTTCCTTGACCGCTGCAAGCGGCCCCGCAGACAAGCCAGAAAATCGCAACACGGCGCGGTAAGCGTCGAGTTCGGCCAGCGACGGCCAAGGTTCCGTGGGGTCGATCCGCAGTGCTGCCAGACCCTCCACCTGACGAACCAAAAATAACGGATCATCGCCGGTGAAAAAACATTGCGTGTCGGGTTGGTATTGAAACAGCACCACAGGCAAATCGTCTGCCTGAAGATGCTCGAAAAGCGCAAGGCGCTCAATTTCGGCAATCGTCCCGATCCAGGATAGGTCAAACGGTGCCGCTGTTTCGGTGGCAGTTACCGTACTTGCTTCAGTACCGGGTAAAAAAACACGCAGTTTCGCAGCCAGCTCACGGGCCAATGACTCACTGTCCTGATCGAGCCGCTCCTGGCGTTCAAGGTCGTCGATCCACCGCGTGATGCGGTCAAAAGCATTCAACAACAGATCGGTCATGCCTAGATCGAACTTGATCTCATGGCCTCGCAAAGCGTCTAGGAGATCCTCGGCGGCATGTACCAGGCGGGTAATCGCCGGAAACTCGAACAGCCCCGAGGAACCTTTAATAGTATGCGCCGCCCGAAAAACATCATTAATGCAATTCAGATCGTTCGGATTGCGTTCAATGGCCAGCAGGCCATTGCCAATCCGCTCGATTTGGTCGCGGGTCTCAACGATAAACTGCGCGAGTAATGGGGTCATGCCGCGCGTTCCCCTAGCAACAGGCGGGCGTGCAGAACCAGATCAGCGGGCTTGACGGGCTTGACCAGATAAAAGTTAGCACCAGCACCATAGGCAAGATTGGCATCGTGCTCGCCAGCCTCGGTGCTGATGGTGATGGCCGGAATCCCACGCAAGGTTGCCTCACGACGAACCGTGCGCAGGAAGGAATAGCCATCCATCACCGGCATGTTGATGTCCACCACGAGGAGGTCGAAGCTGGCCACGAGCGCCTTTTCCAGCCCTTCAAGGCCATTTGCGGCCTCTTCCACGGCAAACCCTTCCCCCTCTAGGATCTGGCGGTAATACATACGCACCGTGGCAGCGTCGTCGATAATCAGGATCCGTTTCATGGATTCAGGTCTCAAAGTGGTTTCTGATAGACAATGGCCTCGGGGAATTTGCGCACGGTAAACAATGAAGTGATCCGGTTCATGGATTCCGAATGTCCCAGGCAGATGAACCCGCCGGGCTTGAGCGCGCTAAAGAGCGCCTCTGCGGCCACGCGGCGGGAGTCGTCGTCGTAATAAATCAGGAGATTACGACAAAAAATGAGATCAAATCCCCGATAAGCGCGCATGTGCGTCAGATCAGCGAGATTGACCTGGGTAAACTCCACTGAATCTTTGATATCGCTCGAAATCTCGCGGCGACCACCGCCTAGATCCTTAAAATACTTGTTGCGGAGAATCTCGGGGAGATGACTCGTTGATCGCGTATCGTAAATTCCTTGTCGCGCCCTGGCCAAAATCTGGGTGTCAATGTCCGAGGCAACGAGTTCAATATTGTATTCATCCACTGATGGCCAATGCTCCAGAAGATAAATGGCAATCGAATAAGGCTCCTCCCCCGAGGAACTTGGAATCGACCAGATGCGGATGGTGTCATCGCGGCGTCGGTGCCTGGTGATTTCCGGTAGGAGCGAACCCACCATACATTGAAATTGATATTCTTCACGAAAAAAATACGTTTCGTTGACCGTCATCAGGTTGATAAGCGTTTGCAACTCTGCGCCCGATGCCTGAAAACGTAAGGTCACGAAATAATCTCTGAAATTCTCGCTTCCCGTTGCCACGATGCGATCAATTAAGCGTTTATCCACGAAATAACGCTTGCCATCCTCAAAAAAAATTCCTGTCTTGCGGTAAAAAAAATCCCGAAATTTCTGAAATTCTTCCTCGCTAATAACAGGCACTGGTGAGATAAAGTCACTCACGGGGTTGCCCTCGTGGCGTGAATACGCCGAATTGCAATCTCGGTGGCGAAATGGAGGAATGGATCCTGGTCAAAGCGTTCGGGTAACGACGCCAGGATGGCTACGTCTTCTGGACTACCAACCTCGGCCATTAGTTCGACGGCGGCGGCGCAGACGTTGATGTGACGATCCCGCTCGATGACCGCGCGCAGCCATTCTGGGGTACGAGGATGACGCAGATTGGTCATGATGTTGATGGCGAAAATACGATAGTCGGAATCCGGATCGCGCAACATTATTTCCATGTAGGGAGCTAATGCCTCGGGCAGACGCTGCAAGGTATCAATGGCACCATTGCGAATCGCCGCATCATCACTACGCAATAGCGGCAATAGTCCCTTGACCACCGGATGGCCACCGATGCGGATGAGACTGGTGAAAATCGCCTCGCGCACCGGCGGCTGGGTTTCCTGCTCCAGACGGGTACACAAACGTGCTGCACTGTCCGGGAAATCGCCAAGATCCAGCGCCGCCCAGCGACGTACTTCTGCGCTGTTGTCGTCGATTTGCTCCAAAAGTCCGGCGAGATCACGCGACCCACCGCGTTGATCGGGCACAACGGAAGAGATGCCTTTCTTGACCAAGGCCATGAATAATATTTCCGGTAAAAGTTCGGGAATCGTGAACAGGATCGATTGCAGCAAATACATTGCTTAATGCCGCAACCAGTCGATCAGGCGACCGGCAATCTGATGCGAACCCAGCACCGCTGTGGCTCCCCCCAGTTTGACCAGTTCCGCCGGCATGCCATAAACCACAGCAGTTTCCTCGGATTCGGCGATAGTACGACCACCGCGCCGGCGCAGTTCAGTCATGGCCTCGGCGCCGTCATAACCCATGCCAGTAAGCAGCACGCCGATCAACCGCTCCGGGCGAAAATGCTCCATGGCGCTGCGCATCAGGAGTTCCACGGAAGGGTGCCAGAGATGACGCGAGTTTTCCGGCATTGAGACCGCGTGAATACCAGTGCGGCGGTTGCTCAACAGCACATCCCCACCACCACGTCCCAGATAGATGGTGCCCGGCGTAAGCAACAGTGGTCGGTTCACTTCTACCACCGAAAGTGGACATAAATCATTCATGCGGCGGGCAAAAGCAGCGGTAAAGTTGACCGGCATGTGTTGGGCAATGATCAACGGCCAGGGAAAATCCCCTGGTAAGAGCGGTAGGATATCCTCCAGAGTGCGCGGCCCGCCGGTTGATACCCCGATAACTACCAGACCATCACCCAACACCATTTTCGGCGCGATGACCGGACGTTTGTCAACACTTGCCCGACGGTTTTCCTCACTGATCCGATAGGCCAGCCCTCGAGTGTGACGGATTTTGGCGCGTGCGGCAGCGCGGAGCCTGGTCAGAATATCATCTTGAATTTGATGAATATTCAATGAAATGGTTCCACCCGGCTTGCAGATATAATCCACTGCACCTAGCGCCAGAGCCTCGAAGGTCACGGCTGCACCCTTCTCGGTCAATGACGACACCATCACCACCGGCGTTGGTCGTTCCACCATGATCCGACTCAAAGCCGTCAGTCCATCCATATCGGGCATATTGATGTCGAGGCTGATGACATCCGGCTGAAAATGATGCAGTTCCTGCAATGCCTCGACGCCATTCCTGGCAGTGCATGTCGTGAAACCACCGTCGGCTTCAAGAATGTTCACCAGATGCTTGCGCATCAAGGCGGAATCATCAACTACCAACACCTTGATCATTGGTTAATCCAGCAAGCGCCAGCCGGAGTCTTAACCATGTACCTGGGTCAAGACACGCGCCTCGCTGCCTTCCAGGAGTTGATCGATATCCAGCAACAGAATCATGCGTTTTTGCTTTTCCAAGTTGGCAACCCGCCGGAACAACCGAGCCGTTTCGCTGGAGAGATTCGGGGCTGGCTCAATGGCGTGGCGGGGGATTTTGAGCACCTCGGATACTGAATCGACAATAAAGCCAGTACGGGTGCCATAGAGGGTAAAAACCATGATGCGCTGTCGATCATTGCGCTCCAGGGAAGACAGGCCAAAACGCCGCCGCTGATCGATAACAGGCAGCACAGTACCTCGGAGATTGATGACTCCTTCGATGAAAGCAGGTGCCTTGGGCACATGGGTAAGCTGGTCGGGTATCCGCACGATCTCCTGAACGCTGTCAATGGGTACCCCGTATTCCTCAGCAGCCAGACGAAACACCACCATCTGTTCATCTTCATCAGTTGGGTTCATTTGCGATTTCTCCACCTCGCGTCCCTTGTTGGACTCGGCGGCGGTTTGCAATGCCTCGCGCATGGCGTGGTGAGCAAACATTTTTTCCGCTGAAATGATAGATACTAGACGCTTACCGTCGTTGAGCCGGCAGATGGCCGTGATTTCGCCTAAGTTGCTGTTGCGGGCCAAAAGTGTCGGCATTTCGTCTACGATGTGGCGATTAACTCGCAACACTTCATTGACAGTATCCATCACTACCCCGACGCCCAGATGGCCCTCATCCTGGCCGAGCGAAATCACTACGATGCGGTTGTGCTCGTCGAGAGCCTGCATCGGCAGGTTGAACATCCGTCGCAGACTCACCAGTGGCAGCAGGCGATTTCTGAGCGTCATCACGCCCAGCACATGACTTGCGCTATTCGGGACATGGATGATCTGCTCTGGAACCTGCACAATCTCCTGAACCTGTTCAATGGCAATGGCGTATTCCTGCCCCGCTACCACAAAACTGACGAGATGCAATTCATCGGCGCTCTCCACAACGCTGGTGGTGCCAGCCCCGTGGGCAGCAGTGCCGCCGGTTGTCGTGGCACCGATCTGGCGTTGCGCCAGGCTGGGGAATTGCTCGCGGATCAATGTGGCAAAATCCAAAATCATCACCATGTCGTGATTACCGACGTTCTTGATGACCCCGGTCAACAGTCGAGTATCAACGGTTGATTGGATGGCACTCACGCCTTCAATCTGGTCGGCCTCAACAGTGACGACACTCGCCACCCGATCAACCACGAAGCCAGCCGGAGTACCAAAATCAATAACCAAGGCACGCGTGGCGTCGTCGTTGGTCTTGTCCGCGAAGCCGAACAGACGGCGTAGGCCAATCACCGGCAATACCTGACCGCGCAGGTTGGCAAGACCATCCAGACTCGGTGGACTCAAAGGAACGCGCACCACTGCCGGTACCCGGATAATCTCGCGCACTGGAGCCATGAGTACCGCGAAGACCTCCTGGCCGACGAAAAAAGTGACAAATTGCCGCGACTCGGCCGCCTGGCCGGAGTCCATGGCGGTAACTGGGGATACGATGGTCATGAATACTCCTCATAGGCGGCATGGCCGCCAGCGACGGCTTAAACGCTCTGTAACTCGTCGGCGAGAGAAGAAATCTCCTCAATGGCCGCAGCCAATTCCTCCGATCCCTGCGATTGTTGCTTGGCCGCTGCCGCCGCCTGACCGGAAGCCTGCTCGGCCTCGGCTGCCGCTGCTGCAATCTGATCGACGCCCTTCTTGAGTTCAACTAGGGTAGCGACAATCTGTCCAGAGGCATCCGCGATCTCCTTATTTCCGTTAAGAACTTCACCCATTTCGGCGTTCATGGTCACCAGACTGCCGGCAATCGGCTTGGTTTTTTCAACCTCGGCGCTGGCATTGGCAGCAATGACCTCCAAATCGCGGCGTACCGCACCAATTTGATCCTGAATCGATTTCACCATATCTTTAATCCGGTCGGCATTCTCTGCTGAGTCGTGAGCCAGGTTGCGGATGTCGGTACTCACTACCACGAAGCCTTTGCCAAATTCTCCGGCCCGCGCCGCCTCGATGGCACCATTAACTGCCAACATGTTGGTCTGGATCGAGACTGTGGTAATTGAATCGACAATTTTATCAATGCGCCGGCTGATTAATTCCAAGGCATTGATCTGCTCACCACTCTTGCGGGTCTCGATCAGCGCTTGGATTACTCCCTCGATCAATTCGTCTATCGCTTGCTTGCCCTGACGCATCATCGTCTGAATGCCGGCACTTTTTTCGACGGCGGTAGTGGCGTTTTTATTGGCAAGCTGGGCGGATTTTTCAATTTGAGTGATGGCTGCGGCTGATTCCTGGGCTGCCGCTGACTGCTGCGCGGAACCCTTGCGAATCTGATCGATAGCGGCGGCAATCTGGGTTGCGGCACGATTAATTTCCTGGACCGCCGAGGACAGCTCTCCTGCGGCCGATGCGACTTCCTCGGCACTCTTTGAAATGTCGGTGCTGTTTTTTAAGTCTTCCGCCAGCCCTGACAAATCCTGAGCGGCCTGCTCGGATTGAGACAATGCCTGGGTTTGTTGGCCAACGGTCTTGACGGCCTCTTCGGAGGCTGCCGATTGTTCCTGGGCTGCTGCCGCAATCGCCTCGGCACCTTTTTGGCTATCCTCAGCGGCGCGATTGGCTTCCTGCGCGCCAGTCAAGATCTGCTGCGCTCCGGTGATGATGATGGCCAGATCACCCTGGATTCGTTCGAGCTGCTCGGTGATGGTTCTACCCTTGGCGGCTTCGCCATTGATGGTAGCCGCAGAACGGGTGATGCCGTCGGAGATGACCTTGACCTCACCTTGAATCTGGCCAACTAAATCTTGAATTTCTTTGGCGCTTTTTTCCGAGGTCTCAGCGAGGGTACGCACTTCATCGGCCACGACCGCGAAGCCCTTGCCGTGCTGCCCGGCACGCGCAGCCTCGATAGCGGCATTGAGTGCGAGCAAGTTAGTCTGGTCGGCGATCCGTGCCACGGCTTTCACAATATCACCGATATTGGCGGCCTGACGTTCGAGTTCGGCCACCAATTTGACCGATCTAGTTTGCTGTTCGGCAGCCGCGACCACGGCGGTGACCGTCTTGAGGATATCATCGCTCACCCGGCTGGTAAGATCCTGAAGATTCCTTGATTTACCAAGAGAGGATTCAGCGGCTTTGGTTTGAGAATTGATCGCCTTGGCTACTTGGGAGACCGCGCGCAGCGATTCCTGGGAAGCGCCGCTTGCTTCCTCGGCGCCCGCTGCGATCTGATCCATCGCACGTTTAAGTTCCTCAACCGCCGAGGCCGCCTCGTTGATGCCGCTAGAAAGCTGGGTCGTGGCAGAAGCAATACGCTCCGCAGCCTGCTGTTGTTTAGCTAATGTCCGCGCCCTTCGCCGTTCGGCCTCAGCCTGACGGATTGCCTGCTGGCGCTGCGCGCCGCCCTCGGTATTCGTCGTGCCGCTCGATCCATTGGTATCTTGAGCAGCCACTCCGCCTTTTTGTTGAGTTTTCTTGACCAGCGCCATCTCACACCTCGATTTAGGTTTTCGTTGGTTTATAAATTTTTGGCGAGAAAACCCCCGCGATTCAGAAGAGTCGTGGGGATGAATCGCTGCCTTACTGTAGTTATCGGTCGTTAATATTGTAGTCCGATACTTTCGACATGGTGTCCGATTTTTTGGAGTCCGCCGCTAATGCTTAGTCGCCAGCCATCCCTGGCAGGCACCTGCGCATTGCCGAACGGTTCGCGATTCATCGGACGCCCGC
>CAUYTW010000025.1 GCA_963575715.1 Gammaproteobacteria bacterium
CGCTACTCAACTAACTGTTAATTCATCTGTTGCACTTCGAGCTTGAATCCACCAGGCCCTAGATCTGCACCTAAATAGGCCGTTTTTACCCTGGGATTAACGAGCAAAGCATCTGCGCGATCCCCAAGGGTGATCGCCCCGCCTTCAAGGACATAACCACGCTGGCTAGTTGCTAGGGCTAAACGTGCGTTTTGCTCCACCAGCAAAAGGGTCACTCCGTCCTGGGCAATGCTGATCAAGGTATCAAAAATCCTTCGCACTAAGATGGGAGCGAGACCCATGCTGGGTTCGTCAAGAAGCAGGAGTTTAGGGCGTGACATCAGCGCGCGTGCGATGGCGAGCATCTGTTGTTCTCCGCCAGAAAGCGTTCCGGCCTTCTGGCTGAGACGCTCTCCAAGGCGTGGGAAAAGTTGATAGGCGCGATCTAGTCCCGACTTGAGGATGTCATAGTCGGAGATGAGATATCCACCCATTAACAGATTTTCTTCCACGGTCAAGCGGGGAAAGACCCCACGCCCTTCTGGTACTAGGGCCAAACCATGACGGACCCGTTCATGGCAGGGAAGATGGGTGATGGGCTTTCCCCATAGAGAGATCTCTCCTGCTGTCGGTGTGAGTAGACCTGCCAAGGCGCGGAGGATGGTACTCTTGCCAGCTCCATTGGCACCAATGAGACAGGCTACTTCGCCCTCGGCTACCACTAAATCAACGTTCGTAACCGCCTGAATGCCACCGTAGTGGACGGTCAGACCGTGTACTTCGAGCAAGTTCACTTTGTCCACCTACCATACTGAAAAGCTAAAAAATTTTTTAGGAGCAATTTAACTGTTTATCCATATCCCAGATAAGCTGCGATGACCGTTGCGTCTTGTTGCACCTCTCGGGGAGTGCCTTCGGCAATTTTGCATCCATAATCCAATACCGCCACCCGGTCGCAAAGTTCCATGACCAGCGTCATGTCGTGCTCAATGAGTAACAGTGTCATTCCATCGTGACGAATCCGCTCCAGGAGCTTGCGTAATGCAACTGTTTCCGTTGCGTTCATTCCTGCTGCGGGTTCGTCCAGGGCCAACAGGCGTGGTTCAGTGGCGAGGGCGCGTGCGATCTCCAGACGGCGCTGATCACCGTAAGACAGATGTTTGGCGAGATCTCCAGCGCGTGCGCTGATCCCAACATAATCCAGTAAATGCCAAGCGTAATTACGGATTTCGGCTTCCTCGGCGCGGGTTTTTAGGCCACGAAGAAGCGCGCCCACGACTCCGGAATGAGTACGCACATGGCGACCGACCATGACATTTTCTAGCGCAGTCATGTTGGCGAAGAGTCGAATGTTCTGAAAGGTTCGCGCTATTCCGCGACGCGCTACCGCGTGTGGTTTAAGGCCGGACAGCGTGATCCCTTCAAGAGTGAACCAGCCCTCGTTGGGATGATAAAGTCCGGTGAGACAATTAAAAAAAGTGGTTTTACCTGCACCGTTAGGACCAATCAATCCACAGATTTCCCCGGTGCGAATCACCAACGAAACAGATTCCAAGGCGTTGAGTCCACCGAAATGCTTGGTGATGGCGACCGCTTCCAGAAGTACCTCAGAGACGGACATCGTGGAGATTGCTTCAAACTTCATAAGTAAATATATTCATGCGTGTTATAAAAATTAGCATTAAAAATAAGGTAATGCCATTATTTATAGGATAAGCTAAAATATCCCATTCACTATTTTTGACAAAAAGGAGAATTTCCATGTGTTGCCCTAATTGCAAATCTGAATCTGTTGTAAAAAATGGTTTTAATTCGACCAGTAAGCAAATGTATAGTTGTAATACATGTGGCCGTCAATTTGTATTGAATTCGGAAAAATACCCAATTTCGGACGAAAAGAAAGAATTAATCGACCGTTTGTTACTGGAACGTATTTCATTGGAGGGAATTGTGCGAGTAGCAGGTGTTTCCGAGTCATGGCTTCAGAAATATGTAAATGAGAAATATGATCAAACTCCGCGAGAGATAAAAGTTGAAAAGAAATTAAAAGGACGTCTCACCATTGAATGTGATGAACTATGGTCTTTTGTGGGAAAAAAGTCTAATAAACAATGAATTTAGCTTGCCATCGATCGGGATACTCGAGAAATTGTTGGGGTTTATATTGGCGATCGCAGCGAGCAGTCCGCACGCGCCTTGTGGAATTCATTACCCCCCGTCTACCGTCAATGGGCGATGAGTTATACGGATTTCTGGTCCGCCTATGCGGCAATTTTTCCCTATTGAAAAATTCAATTGCACCCTCCGTCAACGAATTTCGAGATTAGTGAGAAAATCATTGTCATTTTCAAAAAAATTAGCCAATCATATTGGAGCAATTTGGTACTTTATCCATCACTATAATGCCTCGCTTCCGATTAACCAAAACGGATAATCATTATCGAATCCTATAAATTAGGGCACTACCCGCGATTCATCCCACGGTTTTAACCGTGGCTTTTCTCGCTAATTTTTATAATATTTTCTTTTACCTACATTGTGATGTGAATTAAAAAAACTCGACTCTTTAACATCGAATTTACGTTATTTTAAAAATTTTTGGCTCAAAAATAATTCCGCCAATTTCAAATCTTGATAATGAGTAATTTTTATATTATCGGCATGTCCCGCCACCATCAACGGTCGATAACCTTCCATTTCCATGGCTGCGGATTCATCGGTTGGTGTCCAGCCTTGCGTGATGGCCATGGTAATCGCTGCGCACAAATGTTTCAGACGAAACATCTGTGGGGTTAGGGCACGCCATAACTCTTGCCGTGGCACTGTTTCCAATACTTCGCCCTTGGTGTTGGCGCGTTTAACCGTGTCGCTTATTGGCAGAGCCAGTAGCCCGCCCACCGGATGGTCCACCAGCGCTGCCACCAATCGTTGCAAATCGACAGGACGCAAGCAAGGACGCGCTGCGTCGTGGACCAAAATCCAATCATCGGGAGCGGCAAGAGTCTCCAGATAAAATAGTCCCGCTTGCACTGAGTGGACCCGCTCCGATCCTCCAGCGACGGGATAAATCGGAATTGGCAAATTCATCCGCAGATGTGACCAGTATTCATCACCAGCAGCAAGCGTCACCACCACGCCAGTCAAATCAGGATGGCTACATAGTCGCGCCAGAGTATGCTCAATGACGGTACGGCCCGCGAGAGGCAGATATTGTTTGGGAATTTCCGTTCCCATTCTTGTTCCTCGTCCGGCGGCCGGGACTACCGCCCATAATCGTGGTGATCCCATTATTTTCAGCGTGTCAACCACGAACGTGCGCGCACCGTCAGCACTGCGTAAGGAAATATCCAAAGCAGCGTGAAAAATGAAAAATACGCATAGAGCACGCCGTATAAAAAATCCCAAGAACGTTCGCTTCTAAGAAAATAAAGCATGTAAAAAGTTGATACCAATCCAATTCCAATCATCATACGGGGAATGACCATTGGATCATCCATGGTGTATAACACCAATAGAACAAGCGAAATATAGGCGATAGGATAACGGAGATTAGTGATCGTCCTGTCAAACAGAGAGATTGCGCAAAAAATCGGTGGTCGTTTCCATACGATTTTAGAAAAGCGGGTTTCCTCTCTCACATAGCTTCGATCCCAACGCAAGTACATTTTACAAAGTTTGCGATAAGTTTCTGGAACCACAGTATGTACAATACCCGTTCTTTGATAAACGGTATCATGACCTGCATCGAGAATAAAATTGGTTAGCGCGCGATCTTCACCAAAAGTGCAAAATGCTCCGAGAAATCGTTGATTCTCCCATTGATCGAGTATCTGACGCACCACTGAAATCCGGTACGCTGCTAATGCACCCGGGCAGCAATAGACAGTTCCATATTCTGACTGTGTACTACGCAAAAAATCAAACGATAACGTGAAACGAACATGAAGCATCCGTGGTAATAGTCCCCTGGAGCGATTGTAGACGGCGACTTTTCCCGCGACGGCTCCAATCCGCGATTCACGAAATGGTCCAACCATTGCAAGCAAGGTTCGATGCTCAATGACGCTATCGGAATCAATGGTGATGACAATTTCGCCTCGCGCGCAACGGAAACCCTCAGCAAGGGCCGCACGTTTGCCACGATTTTCAGAAAAACGGATAGTAGTTACTAAATCTGGATAACGTCGCGCAGTGGATTCGATATAGCTCCAGGTATCATCGCGGCTGCCGTCATCAATGACAATAATTTGCAACCGATCTCGCGGATAGTCGGCGCGCGCGACCGAATCTATCGAGTTTTCGACCATGCTCCCTTCATTATATGCAGGGATAACTACGGTAAGTGACGGTGCGCTGGATTCGGTCTCCGACGGAAATGGTCGATACTTCAGCCATAATACTGTGCGTAAAATAAGGAGAAGGATTCCCATGGATATCCATGCAATGGTAGGCCACACCAGCCAATGCCTTTGATACGCAATCCAGTGATCAAAAATTGAAGTATTAATTCCTATATAAAGTAATCCAACCATTCCGATGAAAATGGTTGCAATAATTACCCAATCCCATAAATCCCGGGATTGAATAATCGCTAAATCGTTGGATGAAGAAGTATAATAATTCATTACGAAGGGACATCATGAAAGGAAAGATTCGGCGTAAAAATCGCCGCATGGGAAATAACGTTAGCGACGCAGTAGATTTACTACCCCACTCACCTCGGCGACTGCGAGAAGCTGGGGGGGTAGATTACAGTAAGAAATCTCTCGTCCGCGACGACGAGCCAGACGGATCCATTCGAGGAGTAACGCCAGCGCGGCGCTGTCGCTTTTGGTAATCCCAGCAAGGTCCAACATCAATGGCCCGTTGGATCC
Organism: Gammaproteobacteria bacterium; assembly: GCA_963575715.1. Classification (NCBI taxonomy): domain Bacteria; kingdom Pseudomonadati; phylum Pseudomonadota; class Gammaproteobacteria; species Gammaproteobacteria bacterium. Next base: position 4,854 of record CAUYTW010000025.1, read on the forward strand.
ATTAAGAATCTCGTCAAGGCACGTTGACGCTGCGGGCACCGTAGCGAAAATTAATTCCCCGGACAGTAAATAACATCCTTCCCCCTGTGATGCGATGCTAACCACGCTTTCCATCCTGACCCTGGTTGCGTTCGGTGAGACGAGTAATGAGTCCATCCATGCCACTTTTACGAATTTCAGCGGCGAAAGAGTTGCGATAGTTGGCGACCAAACTAACTCCATTAATGTCTACGTCATAGACTTTCCATTTTCCTTCACTCAGATACAGATTGGAATCAACGGAGACCGTATTCCCATGATGCTTAATGCTAATACGCACCGTTACCTCGCCTTGAGCAGGGTCGCCACGAGAAGGGAGAAATTGGATTTTTTCATCGGTATAATCCAAAAGTGCAACTCCATAGGTACGCACCAATAAATTACGAAACTCCTCTACGAAACGGATGCGTTGTGCCGCCGTGGCGTCGTTCCAGTAACGCCCCAGAACCCACCGCGACATGCGTTCAAAATCAAAATGTGGCAGTACCAATTCTTCAACGAAAGCGTAAATAAGATGAGGATCGCGCCGCATTTCTTCTTGTTGCGTATGCAGTTTCGACAGCACACTATCGGTGATGTTTTTCACCAATTGCTGTGGATCCTCAACTGCCCGCTGAACAGTCGAAATAGTCGGATCGGAATCTCGTGCCGCCAGGGGCGTCATCCACAAAAATCCCAATACGGAGATAAGTATCCACCAGGTCTTAATCATCTATGTCTCCGAGAAACTCCGGCTTTAGCCGGAAGAATGAAAGGAGACGGTTTTTGCAACCGTCGGTAAAAGTGTCGGTCTTTCCCGGCTGTCAGTCCTTACGGACCTGATAACGGAGAACCTTTCGGCTCCTACCTCCCTCGCCAATGTTACAACTCAGCCTTGGTGAGTCCTGTATTTTTTATTCAATTAAAACTCACGACTTTAGTCGTGGGGTGATTTATTTTTTAGAAGTCTCCTGTGCCTTGTTATAAAGAAATTGCCCAATGAATTGTTCCAACACCAATGCTGATTGAGTGAGCCGTATTTGATCGCCATTTGCGAGTGGAGCGGAATCTCCTCCAGGATCCAGCCCCACGTATTGTTCTCCCAGCAATCCCGAAGTCAAAATACTCGCCGAAGTATCCTTGGGTAAAGTGTTATAACGCCCTGAGATCCTCATGCGCACTACAGCCTCGAAAGTTTTGCCATCAAAGCCAATCGCGGTCACCTGTCCGACTCGTACCCCGGCCATACTTACCGGCGAACGTTCCTTTAATCCACCAATATTTTGGAAACGGGCGATAATGTCATAGCCTTTTTCCGTACCCAACATGCTCAAATTGCTTACCCGCATGGCAAGCATAAAAAAAGCTGCGAGGCCCACGGCTACGAATCCACCAACGACGATCTCCAGTTGTCTTTGTTGCATAATTTTATACCTTGTTGAACATCAGCGCGGTAAGGACAAAATCTAGGGCCAACACCGCCAAGGCCGTATGGACCACGGTACGGGTGGTAGCAAGACTAACTCCTGCGGCGGTGGGGCTGGTGTCGTATCCTTGAAATAACGCGATCCAGGTCGCCACGAATCCGAAGACGATACTCTTGATGATGCCGTTGCCAATATCTTCCCGAAGGTCGACTTTTGCCTGCATTTGCGACCAAAAAGCACCATCATCGAGGCCCAGCAATCCAACCGCCACGAAATAACCGCCTAATACCCCCACGGCGCTAAAAATGGCGGCCAGCAACGGCATACTCAGACATCCAGCGATGAAACGTGGCGCGATCACACGCGCGATGGGATCCACTGCCATCATCTCCATGCCAGAAAGCTGCTCGGTTGCCTTCATCAGGCCGATTTCAGCAGCCAACGCCGACCCTGCACGCCCTCCATAGAGCAGTGCGCTGACCACGGGTCCCAACTCGCGCACCAACGACAAGGCAACCAGCACCCCCAACGACTGCGCGGCACCAAAGTCTACCAGGGTGTTATAGCCCTGAAGGCTCAACACCATTCCCACAAACACCCCGGAAACTAAAATAATGACCAGCGAGCGTGCGCCAACGGAATGAATCTGGCGCGTCACCTCGCGCGGATGGCGCGCCGCCGCAGGCAGCGCCAAAACAACATCGTGTAAAAGGATATGCGCCCGCCCTAGGCGAATCAGGATTTCCAGCACCCAACGGCCCAAGGCCGCAATTTGGTCAATCATCCAAATTCGGCGCGGATAACCCCTGGATTTAGCCATGGGGAGGAAGCGCCGTCCTCCTGTTTGTGACTTTGAAATGAAAGGTTGCCGTTCTTTCCCGGCTGTCAGCCCGTAAACTGTCCGGTAACTGAGAGCCTTTCAGCCCTCGTTCCCCCCACCAAGGTTGCAAAACGCAACTTTGGTTCGATATTTTAAGGATCTTGCGACAGTCAGTGTCGTTCTGCACCAAGATTCTCTGCATCTGCCGTTCTCAGAGCTTAAAGCTGAAGAAACGCCTCAAGATGAGCCCTATACTTCGTCGCAACATAGCCCGATTTACCGGATCTGGTCTGGTAAATCAGGCACGGCTTTAGCAGTAGGGTGATTTACGGCGAGATTCCCACAATAAATCCATATCCAGCGCAGGTGCCGGATAATGGAACGGTACCGGACCCTCGGCGCGAGCATGAATGAATTGTTGTACCCAGTCTGATGGACTGGCACGCATTTGTTCGGGAGTTCCCTCTCCGATAATTCTGCCTTCGGCGATCAGGTATACATAGTCGGCAATAGCACAAGTTTCCTGAACATCATGCGAAACTACTAGGCTGGTTAACCCCAAATTATCATTAAGGGTACGAATGAGGCGCGCCAATATTCCCAGGGAAATCGGATCCTGGCCGGTGAAGGGTTCGTCGTACATCACTATCATCGGATCGAGAGCAATCGCCCGCGCCAATGCCACCCGTCGTGCCATTCCGCCGGAAAGTTGCGTTGGCATCAAATTGCGGGCGCCACGCAAGCCCACTGCTTCCAACTTGAGCAACACTAGGTCACGGATCATGGCATCGGACAGAGTAGTGTGTTCGCGCAAGGGAAAAGCGACATTCTCGAAGACATTAAGATCGGTCAGCAGTGCTCCCGCCTGAAACAACATCCCCATTCGCTTACGAAGATCGAATAACTCACGCCGTGTTAGTTCATGAACATTTAGACCATCGACCTCAATTCGTCCAGCATCGGGTACGAGTTGACCACCAATCAAACGTAACAGTGTAGTTTTACCGGTACCACTCGGACCCATGATGGCGGTCACCCGCCCCCGAAGGATAGTGAGATTGACATCATCGAAAATGGCCCGATCACCACGAATAAAACGTAGGCCACGAATCACCACGAGGGGTGTATCTTGAGAAGGGGCAATAACCGCCACTGCGACCGCCTGAAGGATGAAAAAATTATCTTAAGTGTAGCGGAAGTGCTGCCATCGGAAAAGGATGGTCATGAACCGTTCTCCGAAACTGACTTCCCCATTACAATACCTTCGCCAATTTTTGCTCTTGAGAACACCATAGGTTCGAGATAGTGCCACAAGCTGACCGATAGCGCGGTGATAAAAATCGAGTACGGGGATTCGCTGATCGAATTTTAATTAATCAGCTTCTGCGTCAAACGGTTACAATTTGGCGGTTCTTCATGGCTACCAACTGGCCAGATTGGCGAAGGTATTGTTAAAAGCCTAGAATTGTTATTAAGCGCGGCGTGATAACGGTTTTTGGAGTCTGCCTCGAATAGCTATCATCCTCTTCGTGCATAATGTTCGGGCCTTCCGCCCGTAGTAACTTAGTTTTCGTCGACACTGCCCAGCGAGTTTTACTTGTTCTTCCGGATCTTCTTGACAGAACCGCATACCATAACCCCAAAGTAATGATAGCGCGACGCCCTCTACATCGAAACCATCAAAACGGTGCATCTACCGCTGACCGTGCTACTCCACTGCTTACGCACGTCACGGTCGCTTGCCTTCTTTTGCTTACGCACGTCACGGTCGCTTGCCTTCTTTGGCTCGCTTCAAGGTTAGGTGTTGCTCGGAGGCTTGGATGAAATTTTATAAATTTTTTATCATTCCACTTCTTATTATCTTGACCAGCTGCGCTAGTGGACCTGATCGCGACCCCGGCGATCCCCTGGAGCCACTGAATCGCGCCATCGAATCATTTAATAATGATTTACTCGATCAGGCGTTACTCAAGCCCATCGCCGAGCTTTACAACCACATCATGCCAAATCCTATCATTGAATCTATTAATAATTTTTTCAATAATTTAGGTGAAGTAGTCGTTTTTACTAACGACCTACTCCAAGGAAAATTCCAGCAAGGACTTCAAGATAGTACTCGTTTTGTTTATAACACCACCTTTGGCTTGGGTGGATTATTTGATGTTGCCACTGCTTGGGATCTCCCCAGGCATAACGAGGATTTCGGTCAAACGCTGGGTTATTGGGGTGTCGGTCCAGGACCTTACCTCGTACTGCCATTCGTTGGACCACGCACAGTGCGTGACACCTTGAGCCTGGTTACTGATTATCCATTAGATCCAACCTATCAAATTAACTCTACCGGAGTTCGTAATAGCGTAGTTGCGTTGCGCGTCGTCGATACTCGCACCAATCTGTTAGGCGCAGGGCGCGTTTTGAACGAAGCTGCCCTGGATCGTTATCTATTTTTACGCGACGCCTACCTTCAAAGACGGGAAAGTTTGGTGCATGATGGAAAATCATCAAAAAGTAAATCACCCCCCGGCTAAAGCCGGGGCTTTAATGGAATAAAGCCTGGTTTACCAGCCTGTGCCACAAAATATCGTGG
>CAUYTW010000026.1 GCA_963575715.1 Gammaproteobacteria bacterium
AATCAGGCATATAAACCGTATGTATAGGTTTGGATAAGTCCTGAAGAACGGTGATCTGACGGTACGCCTTACCGCTCAACGTCATGACGAGATGGGTCAAATTGCCAAAACTTTCAATAAATTCATTGAAAAACTCCAAACCATCGTCATTGCGGTCAAGGAGGGTATGCCTTCCCTGGAGAGTGGTGCCAGTGAACTGTTGCGTCGCAGTCACGATTTGCTGGATAACAGTAACGGCACGACGCAAACGATTGAACGAATTAACGGTGGCATCGGACGTTTACGAAAATCCGCTGCGCACATGGAAACTTCCTCCGAGGAAGTGCGTGTCACGATGGATACCGTAGTCAAGACCACTGTCTCCGGCCAGCGGCTCTCGCAAGAGAATTTACGCCTCAGCCAGGAGGCCATGACTCACATTGGAGAATTCGCAAATAAAATCTCAAGCGTCACCACTACGTCCCGCGAAGTCATGAATCTTCTCAATCAAATCGATAACATCGCTGATCAAACCAATTTACTCGCCCTTAATGCAGCCATAGAGGCAGCGCGTGCCGGCGACTCAGGACGTGGTTTTGCGGTAGTAGCGGAAGAGGTCCGCGCTTTAGCTGGCAAAACAACGGCACTGACGAAGACCATCGATCATTCCATGGATTCATTTATTGGCGAAATCAGCAAGGCCGAGGTGATCATGCGTCAGACTACTGAGATCATGAACCAGGTCTCCTTGATGTCCAACCGCAGCAACCAGGAATTGACCAACGCCTCGGAAAGAATTCTTGCCTTGTCGCAGGCATTTTCCAGCGTGCGGAAAGCCACCCGGGAGCACCATCAGGCAACGGATGAAATCGCTCAGGATACTCATTCGATTACAACTCGGATCGCAATTGCTAATACCATTAGCGCTGAACTCAGCAAGTTGGCGGATTCGATGCAGAAAGCGGTGGTCGGCGTGGTGGAAGAAATATCAAAATTCCATACAAACCCGAGCGCGGAAAATCAGGAATTAGAAACATAACGCTCATAACAAACAAAATTTTTACCATCGGTGATAAAGAATGGCCGATAAATATGAAGAAATTATTGGTGATGGGCCGACGCTGAGAATGCTTGAGCGCATTCAGCAAAATCGTGCGTTGATTCATGTTCGTATTCAGGACCGTGCAAAGTCATGGAGTAGCACTATTGTTACAGTAGATATCGAAGGACGTAGTTGGAAATTCGATGAGCTACCCACTGCCGAAGGCCATCGATTATTGATTAAGGAACGACGCTGTGAGATAGAAACACGCCTGAGCGGTGTAATTATCAAGTTTCAAGCGGAAATAATCAGTTCCGGGGCAGATCGAAAGGGTCTCGTTTATTATGAATCGCGCCCGCCACGATCCATGCGTGTTTATCAACGACGTTCGGATTTTCGCGTTCCGATTGGTGCCAACCAACGCGCTACGGTGAGTTTTATCATTCCAGGCATGCTGCCCATGCGTGGCCATATTCGTGATATTTCACTGGGTGGAATTGGTATCGAGTTAGGAGCCTGGACGCAAGTTTTGGATTATGGCCTCCATATTCCAAACTGCATGATTACCCTGCCGGACAATAAATTGATCAGCTGTGAATTAAGAATATGTTTTGCGCGTCGTAGCAATATTGGTATGTCCATCGGTGCGCGTTTTGAAAAAATCTCTAAAGATGACCAAAAACAAATTTCAAAATTCGTCAATTTTCTTGATCGTGAACGTGCCAAGCGCAAGCACCTGGAATAAAAACATTTTATTAAAAAATTACTAAAGTGATAGTTTTTAACCGATTGAAAATGTCTAAATTTGTTGTTTTAAACTACATAACTAATTGATCGATCAATTTTTGTGAAATATTTTTTATTTTCCATCCTGGTATTGATCGGTACCCTTGCGCGAGCCGATGCTAACTTGCTTGAAGACGCGCGCGGGCTGCTTAAATCGGGCAAATTTAACGATGCGTTCAATCGGTTGCTTCCTTATGAGTACGAGTATTCTGGGGAACTTGAGTACGACTATCTGCTTGGTGTTGCCGCGCTGGAATCGCAACATGTGGAAATCGCGGTGTTTGCTCTGGAAAGATCCGCTGAGAATTCTCCTGATTCGGCGTATGTTCTTGCGGATTTAGCACGGGCCTATTCACTGTTAGGTGAGCACGAGAACGCACGCACGACGCTTGAACGTGCGCGCCAGCGCAGTCATGACCGACAAACAACCGCAGCCATTGAACAGCAGATGGAAACCCTGGGTTTAGTCGATAAACGCGGGCGTTTGGATGCTTTTCTCGAATTTGGCGTGGGTTATAACTCCAACATCAATAGCGCGATTGGAAGTCGAAACATCGTTATTCCCGCTTTTGGCGGCTTTAATTTTTCCCTCGCCAGTACCAGCGTCAAGCTGGACAGCCCGTTTATCCAAAAAACAGTTGGAATCGAATTTGGCTATCCGTTTCAAGATCGCCGCACCACTTTTTTCGCTCGTTTATCGGGAACGCAGCGCACCCATGCGCGCAACAAGCAGTTCGACACGTCCAGTCTTGATGTGCTCTCTAGTATTAACCACGTTGACGGCCCACATTATTTTTCGCTTTCATTGCAGCATGGCAACTTTGCTCTTGACGGCACCGATTATTACTACGATACGAGCGTTCATGGTCAATGGCTGACATTGCTTTCTCCTCGGGTGCGGACCGGACTATTTGTGCAGGGAGGTCAACTGGAGTATCCAACGGCGCGATTGCGCGATGCCAAGCGATATGTTGGCGGTGTATTCTTGAGTGAAACCATGTCGCTATCGCTCAGAAACTTGTTGTATGCCAGCCTGTACGCCGGGAAAGAAGTCACGGAGATTTCTTTCCTGGGGCATCATCTGGTCGGTGCGCGCGTCGGCTTGCAACTGTTTTTCAGGGAAAATCTGTCCATACATCTCGGCATGGGGTATGAGTCGCGTGGGTACGGCGGAATCGATCCGCTGTTTCTCGTTGGGAGGAAAGACCGTCAGCAAGATCTAACCCTCGGCATTGTATATGGCCTAGCGAAAGGATTTTCCTTGCGTCCGTCGCTGAACTGGGTTGATAACCATTCCAATGTCGCGCTTAACCAGTTCAATCGCCTAGAGGCCATACTCAATGTGCGCAAGGATTTTTAGACTGGCGTTCCAGACGTTGATGTTGATTCTGGCGTTGGGAACAAGTGCGGCCTGCCTGGCGGATGCCGCCGCTCGGGTCGAGTTTGTATCAGGCGCGGCAAGCATAACCGACCGTAGTGGAACCACCACGACCATTCAAAAAGGCGTCGCCGTCAACTCTGGCCAAACGCTTGAGACCACAACCGGCAGCCTACAAATTCGGTTCACCGACGGTAGTCGATTTTCCCTGCCGCCTAAAACCGTCTTCCGCGTCGATGATTACTCTTACGATAATCGGCAGGACGGTAGTAAACGTGGATTTTTCAGCCTGCTTAAAGGTGGTCTACGGACGATCACCGGAGTGATTGGGCGCCTGCATAATGAAAATTACCGGGTCGTAGCACGAGCTGCGACCATTGGTGTGCGCGGCACTCATTATTTGCTTAGAGATTGCGAGAATGACTGCGTTAATGCCCAAGGCCAGCTTGACAAGGACGGCCTGTACGCCTTCGTTACGCATGGTGCCATCCATGTCGAGAACAACGCAGGTAGCCTTGATGTCACCGCAGGCAACGCTGCGTTCGTCGCCGACCAGTTGACCATGCCACAGCAGGTAGATCATCTTCCCCAGGTGTTGCCCCCGGGAGAACAATCTGGTACTGAAAAAGATGGCGATGAACATAGCGCGGCGCAAAGTCGCATTGAATCCGGTTTGGAACAATCCGAAGCAACGATGCGTTCGTTAGCTGGACTTGCTCCTAATATTGAAAATCCCTCTGGTTTCCATGAAGAAGGCGAGAGTTTTCTGGGAACTGTCAAGAGCGGCTTTCAGGCTGGCCAGGACGTATTCAAGGTTGATGGGCGTTATATCATCGCCAATCTGAAGGATATCGAAGGAGGAGCGGCAAGTAATGTTTCGGGATTGTCTTCTCGCGGTACCCTGGCCGAAATCGAAACCAACGTCGCCGCCTATCTTGACCCTGCGGGGGCGATACGTGTGGTTACGAACGCCACCGGTAGCGCGAGCAACAATACCGCCGGGGTCTACGACACCTATAGTGATGGCGATTTGTTTCTCGCTCGCTGGGGTGGGCCTGGTCAGACTGGCGGCTCGCTGAATCTTTCCTTGCAAGGTAATCAATCGGTGCATTGGCTACTTCTCAAGCCTTATGAGAGTCCGTTACCCAAGGCCGGAAACGCGACCTACAACATGATTGCGGCAACACAGCCGACCTCATCCAGTCCCATTGCACCAACAGGTGCCATGAACAGCGCGACCGTTACCGTCAACTTCGGTGGAAATTCGGCCTACGGCGGGCTACCGTTCGCGCGCTATGAACTCAACTCGAATTTGTTCCATGCGACTGGTGATGCCGGCATTGATGCCATTGGCGACTTCGAGACAGGCAACAATGGAACGTTGTCGGGAATCGCTACGGGTTCGGCCTGCGAAACAGCTTGCACGGCCTATGTGCATGGGATGTTCGCCGGTAGGGGCGTATCCAGAGGGAATATAACCATACCTTCAGGTATGGGCTTCCTCTATGAAATTCGTGCTTCACCCACCTCCACCTATCACGGTTCGATTGGATTAAAACCATAGCGTGCGCACCACCTACTAATGCGCAGATCTTCCTAGTGACTAAGTAGTAGTGGCGGACTGCTGCTGCTTCCTAAAAAGAGCACATAAGTGTTTATGCGCAAAATTAAAGATAATTCGCTCTCTGTTGATAGTGTTACCACGGCAACTAGAGTCCGGCCTGGGCAGTCTCAGGCATGACCAAAGTAACCCCACATTGCCCAGCAGCAATACAAGGTCTTTCAGTCTGACGGCTGCGTTCTTCCAACACCTTTTTTACCTCACGGAAAGAAAGGTAACGACGAATCCCCGCGTCGTTCTTTCGGTGGAGAACATTCACCGCCGCAATATGATCTACCGCGAATCTGCCCCTGCCCAACGGACAGTAAATAAACTCCCCAATTCTCTTGCCCAAAGCCGAGCAACCAGGTAGCCATTGCGACGTATAAGCGGCATTGATCACATCGACCGACGCACCGCGTCGGCGGGATGCTGCTTCAATTGCTTCTTGTATTATTCCTTTTACCCAACCCGCGAGGCGGTGATTCATGTTACGCCCGCGATCATATCCTCGAATTTGTTTCGTTAAATCCTCAACCGTGATTGATTTTGCTTTATCTAAAAGTGCATGAGCCGCTGTAAATATCTTGGTTCTTACTTTTTGGCGATGACGACGCTTCCGGGCATTAAGTTTTTTACGGCCTAAATTATTTTTTCTAATGCGCTCGGCCTTGGCAGCATTTTTAGTTTTTTTAGCGATAGCTGTTATTTTTTGGCGTGCAGCATAAACATCTTTGAGATGATCTGATTCTTGCGATAATAATTCACCCAATCCCTCACCATGGCGCTCGCCATCGCTATCAGTAAAAGCCTCGCTATAGCCTTTATCAATTCCGAGTTCACGGGTGCCACACGGACGATTCACGCAGGCATCAACTTCATTTACTGTATATAAAATATCCACCTCGCCATCATCCCTGATGCGAACCCGAATAGCGCCGGTAATCGGGTGATTAAATTTACCCAGGGGAATTGCAATTCGTTGACCAGAAATTAATGAAGATACTTTAATCCAATATTGGTCATTCAGGATAAAACAGGTATACCCCTGGACATCAAAAACAATTTGGTTGTAAATATGGCTTTCTCCATGCGGCCAATGTTTGCGCATAAGTCTATGAAGTATTGGATTTTTTAACCAAGTGCCCTGATTTAATATTGCCGTCCATTGCTTTTTGTGGGGGGAACGAAAAATAATTTTTCCACTTTTTGAAATCGCCGCCGCACGATTAGCCTTAATGGCGTTTAAGGAATCTTCCAGTGTCGCTTTCCAAATTCGCGCGGGTAATTTTGTTGCCGCGCCTAAACAAAGACCTGACATCCAATCTTCATCGCGAATATCACGGTGAGTTCTTCCTAAACCAGCTAATCCGCCATAGCGTGCCCAAGTTTCATGACGAACTACACCACACCGTTTAGCCATTTCCGCTAAACGATTATGTTTGGAAGCGGTGAGATTTTGAGAAGTTGCACTACGTGTCACGAGAGGCATTTATCAATACCATTCATTACTTTCTATTTTATCAAGGTCTAATGCTTCTTTGAGTTTTTTCTTATAATTGCGTAATCCATAAAGACGACTACTAAAACAATGCACAATCGTCATCATATCCTGAACCATTTCTTGTTCTGGAGATAGCCGTTCTTGATTTAATACCAATAATTCACATTCATGGGATTTTGCATAATGCTCAAACCATTCAAAACCAAAACGGGTTAAGCGATCTCGATGGGCTATCACTAATTTTTTAATTTCATGTCGTCCGATTTCATCCATGAGAACTAGAAATTTCTTTCTTTTAAAATTTAAGCCCCCACCAATTTCTTCAATAAATTCCACATTGGATAATCCACTGGCTACCACGAATTCTTCTAATACCTTGCGTTGATTTACTAAATCTGGTTTTTGTGCCGCACTGGATACACGGCAATACGCCACAATCCGTGTCGATTGTTTTTCAGGTATTCGTAGGCCAAGAAAATTTTTTATCTGTGATACCGTATAAACACGTCGATTAGTATCGGTACGAGCGATGGGAACCAATCGTCCCTCACGCTCCCAGCGTTGGATGGTCTTGACGGATACCCCAAGTAACTTTGCGGCTTTGCCTGTGCTAATAGTGTTTTCCATATAGACTATAATACACTATAATACACATTATGTAATACTAGATTCTATCTCCAATTTTTTTGGTTCGATAACCGCAAAGGGGCGTCCCGTCAATTTTTCCAAAAGACTTACCCCAAAGAACCCTTGCAAAATCCCGCCTCCATCGGTACCTCCGCCGCCGCCGCCAATCACCAGATTTTCTGGAATCAACTTTATATGACTCGAAGCAATTTTTTCGATGACACGGATTTGCCCGAAGATATCTTTTCCCATTGCTTCAACTTCAAGTTTGTAAGATTCAGCGGTTGCTTTTCCTTTTGCAAGAATAACTTCCGCCTCAGCATTACCAACCCTAGAGGTCGCCTCGGCACCAGCAACCGCAGTGACTTTTGTCGCTTCGGCTTGCGCTGTGGCCTTGAGCTTGATTGCTTCCGCCTCACCGGAAGCGTGCAAGATAGCGGCGGCTTTTGAGCCTTCAGCTTCCTTTACTTTACCTTCGGCAATATTTTTCTGAATTTCAACATTTCGTTCCGACTCGACCACCTTCGGCTGCATGAGAGCCTGAGCCTTGGCGTTTTCCAGTGATCTACGTTCGTCCTGCGCCTCTTTCTGAGTTGCAAAGGTTTTTTTCTCCTGTTCTGCAATTTGCCGATCCGTTACCGTCTTTGTCAGCTCTGAAGGCAGCACCACATCAGCGATAAGTGTATCTTTTGAATCGATATGATGGACCTTGAGAACTGTATCGATATGCTGTTTTGCCTTTTCTTGGAGTTCCTTGCGTTCCGTATATAAATCGAGTGCTTTAATGTACTGAGCAGAATTGCGAAAATGTGAACTGATTGCTGGCTCAAGAACCTGCGAAATCATATTCCGTACCGATCCTAGATTCGCAATTACCTTGGGTGCGTTATTAATCGGAATATGGATAATTACGCTCACATCCATACTTACATTAAAAGCATCAGCCGTGCGTAGCGTAATAGTCTTTAGGTTTGAATCTAGCTCATGGGCGCTTGATCGGCTATCCGCCCAATTTAGCAAAATCTGGGTCGTTGGCACGATATCGACTTTACAGATTTTTGTATTTAGGGGATGTTTTCCCGGTTGCAACGGCTCCGCCCAAATTCCCTTATTTCCATTGGATACGATCTTTGCATTGACTGCCTCATCCGTTAGATCGGTACCTTCCGATCCAACATAGCTGGTGACAACACCACAATATCCGATATCGACACGCACCATTTCCACTTTTTCGACGGTGGCGAACCAGGGATTGATCGCATAATTGCCTGCGCGGAGAACTGGAATCTGTAATCCCTTCTGACCACCAGCCTTCAAAAATGCATTGGGATCCTGAAAATTGTTGTGCGTCCCCATGGGTAATTCTTCAGCAGCAATTTTAGAGGCATCGACGATAGGCTTCCCTTCATTAATAGTCACGATTCCGACCTGATCGGCCAATACATTTGTCCAATCAACTATGGCGACAACCTTAAAGAGTGCCGGATTCAAACGGTAAGTTCCGGGCATCAGGACATCAAGCTGACGGCCCTTTTCACCACCATTTTTCAAAAATGCCTCTCCGTCAAAATAATTTCCGTGCCCATCAACTTTTACCGCAAGAAGTCGACCTTCTGGAATTCTTGCTCCGTCGGTAGCCTCGACAAGTCCAATTTTTCCGCCGGAAATATAGGTAATAGGTCTTTTTTCTACTTTGAAAAGAATAGTATTAATTCTGTAAAAACCAGGGACCAAAAAGAATGTCTGCGGACCTTTTTGTCCACCATTCTTGATGAAAGCATTCGCATCTTGGAAGCTATCGCATTCAACCGGTGAACCAAAATTACCACCTATTCGTGTGACCGGCTTTCCTGCAATTGATTCGACATAGCCAACTTCGTTGTCACCAATCATAACTGCTGCAACGACGTTTACCTGAAAAAGAAAGCGATTGATTTTATACTGCCCCTCTGGAAGGATATCGAGTTGTGGACCTTTTTGACCCCCATTTCTCAGAAAAGATTCTCCATCCTGAAACAAATCGCACGAAACAGAGGATGCCATGAATTGCCCGGAAGGAATAGGTACACCCGTGATGGCACGAACAACACCCACCATGTCCTTGGGAATGACTAAAAAATTATCTTTAATAATTTTGTAGATAAAAGGGATGAGCAGGTGAAAACCAGGCCCTAGTACACGCGCCTGCACACCCACTTCGTCACCAAGGGCAATCGTTCGACCATCTGGCATCTGTTTGCCAAACCAGCGCCGTTCCAAAAGGATGATTTGGTCACCTTTCGCAACTGCAAAAGAGTTCCAAAACACAATAATTGCCAAAGGCAATAGAAACAGAATCAAAATATTCAGAGAAAGTAGTTCAGTTATTTTTCCTCTGATGAAAAAATTGGCTGGTAACTCACCTCGATTAGCTAATTGAACCAAGGAATCGTGATGAGTAATCCATCCTACAATAGCGAAAAATAAAAAAATAATGATGATTGCCAAGAATACGATGATATTTTTTTTCATCAGTGTCTCCAAGAAACCCTGTACTTCAGGGATGTGAAGAAAGGAGAGTAGCACGCACGATTTGAGGGCCATTCATCGCCACGACGCAATTTTTTTCGGGTATTCGCTGAATCATGGTTATTGCAATGTGATACCAGTTTACGCAACTTGAATGCGTTACATTTTGCATGTTGATGCCTATTATGGTTACGTGTTAGGTCCCGGGTGATTATATAGCTAAAGAACTATAAAATGGAAATAAAAAGTTCTTCAACGGAACATCGTT
>CAUYTW010000027.1 GCA_963575715.1 Gammaproteobacteria bacterium
TCCTCCCTGCCCGGCTAAAGCCGGGGTGGCTCTCTCGCGGGCATTTGGTGAATTAATTTATCAAATCCCACGTATATCAATAATCATCGATTATTACTTGAAACGGAAACCCGTAAATAACTAATTGGATAAAATCTTGACTGAAAATAACACTCATTCCAATCAAGGATTAATTGCGCGCGTCAAAAATCTGAATCTGCTTTTTATTTTAACGGTTTTTCTGCCGACGTTATTATCCGTCATTTATTTTTCGTTGATTGCTTCCGATGTTTACATATCAGAATCGAGTTTCGTCATCCGAACGCCAGAACAAAAAAGTACTTCTTCTTTTGGATTACTGCTTAAGGGAGTAGGATTTTCTCGTTCGCTGGACGATGCCTATACCGTCCAGACTTTCATCCTGTCGCGTGATGCATTACGAACACTTGATGAACGGATGCGCCTCGGAAATATTTTTTCAAGCAACGATGTAGATATTTTCAGCCGATTTGGTGGTTTCAGGAGTAAAAACTCCTTTGAGGATTTATACATCTATTATCAAAAACATGTCGATGTGCAACTTGACAGCGTTTCTTCAAGCGTCAAGCTGACCATTCGTGCGTTTACTGCAGAAGACAGCTTTCGCATCAATCAATCATTGCTTGAAATGAGCGAAACGTTAGTTAATCACCTTAACGAACGCGGACGCCAGGACATGATTCATTTTGCGGCTCAAGAAGTCGCGGATGCAGAAAAATCTGCCAAGGTTGCTGCGTTAGCTGTTGCCCGTTATCGTAACGAAAAGAATGTTATTGATCCCGAAAAACAGTCAAGCATTCCATTGCAGCATATCGCTAAGTTGCAGGACGAATTGATAACCACTAAGACACAGATTGTGCAACTGGAAAAAATTGTTAAGGATAATCCTCAAATTCCAATACTGCGCCAGCGAGTTCAACTGTTGGAAAAAGAAATAAAACAGGAAGAATCCGGTGTCGCTGGATCGAATGATCGTTCTCTCGCCGGCAAGGCAGTTGAATATCAACGACTGGCCTTTGAAAAAGAATTCGCCGACAAAATGCTGGCCAGCGCCATGAGCACCCTCGAACAAGCACGGAATGAAGCGCGGCGCAAACAATTTTATTTAGAACGGATTGTTCAGCCCGGCAAGCCGGACATGGCGGTTGAGCCGCGCAGGCTGCGCGCCATGATAACAACATTCATCATGGGCATGATATCCTGGGGAATATTATCAATTCTGATTGCCGGAGTGCGTGAACACAACGATTGAGGATGGTCATGAATCTGAAAAAAAGATCATGGAGTAATTCTTTCGCTATGCAGTTGCGAGTAATCGGTGCTTTATTAATACGTGAAATCATTACTCGTTATGGTCGCTACAACATCGGATTTCTTTGGCTGTTTTTAGAACCAATGCTGTTTACCATCGGGATTACGACTGTTTGGGTGCTTGCTAAAATTACCCACGGGATGAATATACCTATCACAGCCTTTGCGGTGACCGGATATTCCTCCTTGTTATTATGGCGTAATTGCAGCAATCGTTCCGTCAAGGCCGTCGAAGTCAATCTTAGTTTATTGTATCATCGACCCGTGAAAGTTTTTGACATTCTCGTTGCAAGGCTCATTCTCGAAATAGCTGGAGCAACTGTCTCATGTATGGTGCTAACAATGTTATTCACATTTATGGGCTTCATGAGTTTACCCGATGATATTCTTACCGCAATAATCGGATGGTTTTTGTTGTCCTGGTTTTCACTGGCGCTTAGTTTTATCGTTGGCGCGATATCGGAAAGATCGGAAGTGATTGAGCGAGTATGGCATGTTGTCACATACTTAATGTTTCCGTTATCCGGCGCTACGTTTATGGTCGATTGGTTGCCAAAATATTTTCAAGAGTATATTTTATGGGTACCCATGATTCATGGCACGGAAATGATCCGCCGTGGTTATTTTGGAACAATAATTCGTACTTATGAAGATCCGGCTTATTTGATAACGGTTAATTTGGTATTATTTTTGCTGGGACTGGCTCTGATTAGAGAAACTGGACGGCGGGTTGAATTTGATTGATTATTTTAGACAATATTACAAAAATTTATCACACGCGGCAGGGTCAACGAATCATCCTGGACAGCATAAATCTACGGATTGCCAAGGGAGAGCGCCTAGGCATTCTAGGGCGTAATGGTTCAGGCAAATCGACGCTCATTCGACTGATCAGCGGAGCGGAATTTCCTACTTATGGACATATTCATCGCGGCATGAGTGTGTCATGGCCACTGGCTTTTGGTGGTGCGTTTCAAGGTAGCCTGAGTGGCCTGGACAATGTGCGCTTCATTTGCCGAATTTATGGCGTACCCATTGAACCAGCGATTCGTTATGTGGAAGAATTCTCGGAACTAGGAATATATTTAAGTGAACCAGTAAAAAAATATTCCTCTGGGATGCGTGCTCGGCTTGCTTTTGGGATTTCAATGTCGATTGAATTTGATTGTTTCCTCATAGATGAAATTGTCGCTGTTGGAGATAATTATTTTCAGGAAAAAAGTCGCGTTGAACTTTTCGAGAAACGCAGTGATCGGGCAATGATTATTGTTTCGCATAATGCGAATTTTATTTATGAGCACTGCCAACATGCCGCAGTATTGGTGAATGGCAAATTGAATTGGTTTAATCAAATACAGAATGCCTTTGATTTTTATCAATCACAGTCAATCATCCATTGACACATCAGAATCGAGGGTGGTTCTGTGGGGTGACCTACAAGGGTAACTGGTTGGTTAGCCTAATTGGAGGTTTTGACATTTTGAAAGAGTATTTTCAAGATGGCTTTACTCCACTACAGCGGAAACGCGAGAGCCTGGAGACCCCGATGGGTTCATCCTTGAAACACCCTGGCTTTAGCCATGGGGTGGTTTAGGTTCCCGGCTCTGTTACTGTGCGTTAAAAGACCAGAAACGGTCGGTGCGTTCAGTGTAAAAAGCCTTTCCAACATTAGCATTAGCGAAGAGGATCTACGAGTTTGTCCGGTTCTCGGCTTAACCACATAAAAAACAGGACGCTTTTTATTTCGACAAGATTTAATGATTGACAACTACATTAAGGCAGCGATTCATTATCACGACCTCGGAATCGAGGGCTTTCCACTTCAGCGATTTATATAAAGACGAATGCACAGATATTTAAGAAGAAAACGACGCAAAAATTTTGTATCCCTTTACTCATCAACCAAATAGATTGAACTATCCATGGAAAACTTGACACGATTGAACAGCCAGGTCGATGCTTTGATATCGGCCCTACGTAGTGCCCAAGATGAAACAACCCAATTGCGTAAAGAATTGGAAGAAGATCGAGCAACTGGTGTGGAGAAGGACACCTACATCCGCTCTTTGGAAATTATTTGCGAGGAAAAGGACTACCGCATTCTAACCCTGGAGGATGATATATCGAAAAAAGATGATCAACTCGAAGTGTTGGTTGCACGTATTGAACAAGTTTTATCCACGCTTCCCAATCCTGTTGAATTGGTCAAGTCAGTTTCTGCGGAATCAAATACCTGATTTATCGATGGCACTTTTTTCTTTGCGCATCGAAACGAGCCTCGGCGGCAGATTTGAGTTGTCAGCCTCACGTCGGTGTATTGCGATGTGGCGGGCGTCGCTCTACTATTACTTGGAGTTAGGGTTAGGGTATGCGGTTCTGTAAAGAAGACCCGGAAGAACAGGTAAAACCCGCCGAGCATCATCGACGAAAACTAAGTCGCTATGGTCGTTAGGCCTGAACGTGATGCGCATTGAGGGCGATTGCCTCCAAGCTCTGGTTGTGATGCCACAACCGGAATGCTGGCCTCCGATGAGATGAATTGCCAACCATCCAGCAATACGCAGGAGATCGTCGTTGATGACGGACTCAGCATTCGGGGCGGACTCCAAATACTATTACTCCTGCTCCTGTTACCTCTTATCGGGGCGGTGGTGGCTGGTCTGCCGCTCGCCCCTTATCTGAAATTTCCTCCCACCACCCGGCCTACGGTCCATCCAGAATTTTCGTGGATCGCATTCCTGATTGTTGCTATTATTCCAATAGGTACGATCACGCCTTTTCTAAAACAATTGTTGCGCGAGCGATTAACTTGTCCGGCATCGATTCCGTCGGTGCGTGATTTTCCTTGGTGGGGCAGCGCAGCATTAGTTTTTACGGGAGCCATTTGGTGCATGGCCTGGAGTTCGCTACCGCTTTTATCCGAAGTCCGACGTTTTAGTTTTACACCATTGTGGTTGGGCTACATCGCGGTAGTAAACGCGCTCACCTGGCAACGTAGTGGATATTCTTTGTTAAGTGATCGTCCTCGTTTCCTCGCTTGGCTTTTTGTCCTCTCGGCGGCCGTCTGGTGGTATTTTGAATATCTTAATCGATTTGTAAATAATTGGTATTATCAGGGAATAGAAAATTATTCCCCCTTTGAATATTTTCTCACTGCGACCTTTCCCTTTTCTACAGTATTGCCAGCGGTACTTTCCACTTATTTTTTATTGTGGACTTATCCAAGATTATGGTGGGGGATTCATGCCACTTGGCCATTGAATCCCGCTCGACCGCGTCTCTGGGGAGGAGTGGCATTTATTTTTGGAGTAGCTGGACTACTCGGGATCGCTATTTTTCCGCAGCAACTTTATCCACTCGTATGGGTTGCACCCTTGATTCTGATTACTGCCGCTCAGGCTGTGACGAAACGTTCCACCGTATTTTTTTCATTGGTGCGGGGAGACTGGAGACCCGTATGGCTTGCAGCAATGGCAGGCATTATCTGCGGTTTTTTTTGGGAAATGTGGAATTGGGGAAGTTATCCACGCTGGGTTTATTCTGTGCCTGGCGTACAGCGTTTTCACCTGTTCGAGATGCCGCTGCTGGGCTATACAGGTTATCTACCTTTTGGCGTTGAATGCCTGGCTGTGTCGCACCTTTATTTATTTCGTCAAGAACCCCACGGCTAAAGGCGGAGGCTTGAGAAGTCAAATTCATAAATGCTGAGGTTATTGAACGCGCCAGAAACAAATAAAACATTTTCAGACGGATGATATGGTCAAAGCATATTGTCGAGCTAAAGAAAAAAATTGTGTTTATTTTTGTAGTGATGCGGTACGTGCATCGGGTAGTTGCAATATGTAAACCGTTCAGGATGTATTCAGGGCATTAGATATAAACATTGCATACTTATTCAACGGAGCGACGGTTATATCTACGAAAACCGTCTTCTTTCCTTTCAGCTCTAAAAAGCGGAGATCCTCGGGGACACTGATGAAAATACGCAATTCAATACTTCCACGATTTTTCGATCGAATGACTGCTTTTTTTACTTTTATTGGATGGGTTGGCATGGCAATAATCAGCACAGCTATCCCGTGGCTGATGTCCTCCGCCCACGCCTTACCCAGTTATGCCCGACAGACCGGCGAGGATTGTGGTTCCTGTCATGTGGGTTCTTTCGGTCCACAGCTGACCCCGCATGGTATTCGTTTTAAGTTAGAAGGCTATACCGATAGCGATAGCAAATCTGGAAAAGTACCGCTATCTGGTATGGTGGTAGGCACTTTTACTCACACACGCAAAGGTCAGGATCCAGCACCCGATCATTTTAGCTCCAACGACAATACTGTTCTTCAGGAGGCGTCCGTATTCTTGGCTGGCGGACTTACCGAACACCTTGGCACTTTCGTCCAGGCCACCTATTCCGATGTTGACCGTCATTTCGTTTTTGATCATATGGATGTGCGTTATGCCCACAGTCTTCAACTCGCGGGTGCAGATACCATACTTGGTATCTCGGTCAATAATCTGCCCACCGTACAAGATCCTTTCAACACCCTGCCTGCTTGGGGTTTCCCATTCACATCTTCCGCGCTTGCGCCAGCTCCTGGATCATCTTCTCTACTTAGTGGTGGTTTCGATCATCAAGCCTTGGGGATGACCGTTTATGGTTTGTGGGACAACCATTTTTATGCTGAAGTAGGTGGCTACCGTACCCTTTCCAATCGCATTCAATCCGATTTGTCGGTAGGCGGTGCCGGTAGCGACCACATCTACGGCTTCGCCCCTTACGGACGCTTGGCCTACTTCAAGGATTTGCGCAAGGAGGCTTACTCTTTCGGGTTGGTTGGCTTTTCAGCGGACGTGGAGCCTGGCGGTGTTGGTGGTGTGATGGATAAATACCGTGATCTCGGCATAGATGCCTCGTATCAATTTCTAGGTGATCGCCGCCATGTAATGAGTTTCCAAGGTAGTCTGATCCACGAAACCCAGACCCTGAACGCCACTGATGCTGCCGATCCCAAGGGGCATCTGAATCAACTCGACCTCGCTGTTTCTTATTACCACAACCGTACCTATGGGATCAGCCTGAAGGAATTCGATATCAATAGTAGCCGCGCCGACAGTGACTCCCGAGGCACTGTTCTTCAGGCCGACTGGACACCCTTCGGTAAAGAGGAATCCTGGGGCGCACCCTGGGCTAATCTGCGCCTTGGTCTCCAATATACCCTGTATAACAAATTTGATGGCACCAGCGACAACGCTGGCAACAATAACACCCTAATGGCCTTTGTCTGGACCGCGTTCTGAGGAAATATTCATGTCTATTTCATCCATCTATCGTTCTTCTTTATCCCTGGCTGCCTTCTTGTTCGCCATTTGTATTCATTCACCCGCTATTGCCGCTGGCAATTCCGAGCATGGAGCCAGCGTTTTTCAAGAGGAATGCGCTGACTGTCATAGCGTGACTCAAGGAAAAAATAAAAAAGGACCATCTCTATTCGGAGTAGTAGGCCGCAATCCCGCAATGATTGAGGGTTATAACTATTCCGAGGCCATGCGCGCCAATCACTCCGCCTGGAGTGCTGATCGACTGGATGCTTATATCAGTGGTCCGAAGAAAACCGTATCCGGTGGTAAAATGAAATACGACGGGTTATCCAACGTATCGGATCGCGCTGATCTTATTGCATATCTGTCAACATTACGTTGAAGCGATCCAAGAAAGATAAGCGCCAAAAACCTCGATCAAGAACCTTTCGGGATCGAGGGGCTTGTGAGGTAAAACTTATGTCAATCACCCCGCTCTAAAGGGCGGGGTTTCTTGGGGACATTGAGGATGACCCATGAATCGGTTGCGCCTCTCAAGGTTGGGGGAGTTTCACTTCCAGCATTCTAAATTCTTGCGGTGTCATCAGGAATCCCACCAATTCGTGGGAGTGTCAAAAGTCCCAGTAAGGGCTGACTGCCGGGAAAGACCCGCGTTTTTACTGGACGGTTGTAAAACCGTCCACTTTCCTTTCCTTCCCGCCCTAAAGGGCGAGGTTTCTCGGAGACATTAATGAAATATACCAATCCGAAATGTATTGCCAAGATTCTGTTTTCTTCTCTTTTTATCGCTATCGTCCCTCCACTCTGGGCTGATTCCTCCGCCGAGGATGCAGCGGATAAACGCGAGGAATTAATGAAGGACATGGGTGGCCACATGAAAGCCATCAAAAAAATCCTCGCTGGCGCTACCGATACCGGAATCGTGACGGAGCACGCCAACAGCATTGCAACGCTGACCAGCACCCTTGCTACCGACCTAAAAACTTTGTTTCCCGTGGACTCAAACCAGGGGGACAGCGAGGCCAAGCCAACGATTTGGCAAAACTGGGCCGAGTTTGAAAAGATTGCTCAGTCCGCCGCCGCCAAGGGTACCGCCTTGCAAAAGACGGTTACCGAAGGCAACTCCACTGCCATCATAGCTGCTTATAAGGAATTGGGAGAGACTTGTAAGAGTTGTCACAAAGATTACCGGATCGAAAAATAATCGCAAAATAACTGCAAGTCGTGTAGAAGTCACGCAGTTGAAAATAGGGTAAGTCATTCTGCGCGCAGTGAAGCGGAGTCGCAGAATCCCTCTACATAGATTCTGCATTCTGCGACTGCGCGCAGAATGACACGGTCGCTAACGCGACCTCCGCGCAGAATGACAGAAAAAAACTCAATCCTGTATAGAGTTACAAATTCAACTGCGTAACTCCTATAGAGTTACACATTCCCCCTCGACCCTTCGATATCATCGAAGGGTTTCCACGCTAAAGCTCTATGAAATCCAATACGTTAATTTCTCTTTTCTTGCTGTATGTTCGTGTCGGTCTATGGACCTTATTGTCTGGATTACTGTGGATTTCAAGCTCATTCGCAGATGGGGATCTGGTTCAACAAGGACAATACATTTTCAGATTGGCCGGATGTCAAGGCTGTCACACCGATACTAAACACAAAGGCGCGGTGCTTGCAGGAGGACGCGCCCTAGTCACGCCCTTTGGGACTTTCTATCCCCCAAATCTTACCTCTGACCCCAAGTTTGGCCTGGGAAATTGGAGTGAGGATGATTTTATCCGCGCCCTGAAAAACGGCGTCAGTCCGAGTGGGAAATCATACTTTCCGGTCTTTCCCTATACTTCTTATACGCACATGAGCCGTGAGGACATGCACGCATTATGGGCTTACCTGCGTACTGTCCCCGCCGTCGTTCAACCTAACCGAGATCACGATTTGCCTTGGTATCTAGGCAGACTAGCGAGCTGGGGATGGCAATTCCTGTTCTTCACACCTGATTTAGTAGGAATGCCATCAAGCCCCGCAACGGCGGTAAACCGTGGTGCTTACATTGCCACAGCGTTGGCACATTGCGAGGAATGTCATACCCCGCGCAATATTTTTGGCGTATTGAATCATCGTATGGCTTACGCCGGTACCAAAGATGGCCCAGAGGGTACAAGCGTTCCTAGCATTACCAAGGATACAAAAAACCGTATTAGCAAATGGAGCCATTCTGACTTGGTGGATTTTTTTACCGAGGGAGCACTACCTGATGGCGACTATGTGGGTGGTTTAATGGCAGAGGTCGTGGATAACGGTCTAAAACACCTGACCAAGGAAGACGCCAAAGCACTGGCAACCTATATATTGTTGTTTCAATCCGCGCCCCCCGCGTGGGGGGCGATCCTGTCAGTTCCTCCCACCCAAACTAAATAGGCGGGTTTCAATCCGCGCCCCCCGCGTGGGGGGCGATCTCAAAATTTACCTGCTTAATCGCATAACCCAACGTTTCAATCCGCGCCCCCCGCGTGGGGGGCGATTGAGGTTTGGCAGAACCAGCAGGGTTATGTGACCTGGTTTCAATCCGCGCCCCCCGCGTGGGGGGCGATACCAGCCCGAGATATCTAACCGTGACTGGCCATGTTTCAATCCGCGCCCCCCGCGTGGGGGGCGATGGTAACGGTGCCAGCTCCACCTCGATTGCTTTCGTTTCAATCCGCGCCCCCCGCGTGGGGGGCGATCCCTAAAGTTATCGCCATTACCCGATATCTACGGTGTTTCAATCCGCGCCCCCCGCGTGGGGGGCGATCTGCGTAGGGATGTCCGCTACCTGGGGGGTAAGTTTCAATCCGCGCCCCCCGCGTGGGGGGCGATGGTTGCGTGAGGTTAGGCTGCGCCCCCCATACTGGTTTCAATCCGCGCCCCCCGCGTGGGGGGCGATCAGCAAGGTCAGGGACGCCATC
>CAUYTW010000028.1 GCA_963575715.1 Gammaproteobacteria bacterium
GATGGTTCATTGTTGTATTTTAACGCAATTGTTTGTCAACTGCGTAACTCCTAAACGTATCATAATCAAAAAAGTGTTAATAAAAAAGAAATGATACTTTTAAGGGAGCATGGCATCCGAAATACTGATGCCATTTTGCCAGTCATACCTATCGTTGACGGTATCCAATCCATCCACAGGTGGCGGATAGCGCAATACGACCACTCGACCAGAGCCGCCAACTTCATTATTACTATCTTTAAACCAGCCTAATCCATTTCGTTTTATGTTGTCCGGTTCAACGGTGCATTCGACACTATTAGTACTGGTAGAACTTATAGGATTTTCATCTTTATTACGTAATAGTGCCCATACTTCAAATTCAATATTCGTCGCAGTAGTGATGTAAGATCCAGAGTTATTAGTGATTCCGTCATCTTCTCTACATGGACTATTAACATTATTATTACATGTGACAACAAAACAAAAATTTCCTATATCCTTTAATTCAATTCCAAGATTATTTTTTATTGTGCGTTCTTTCGTAGTGGCAAGATAATAACCACGTTCATTAAAAAGGACTCTTTCACGCGCAGCAATTTGCATGAGGTAGGGTTTTGCTTCGTCCAGGTGACCTTGTAAAATAAAAGCCTGGAACCTTGGTACTCCAATAGCGGCGAGAATGGCAACGATAGCAATAACTATCATCAGCTCAATAAGAGTAAAACCACGCGCGTAATATAATATTTTATTGTTCATCACGATAAAAACCCTAAAAATATTAAAATACTGGACGATAGAGTTTCTTTAATTTAATCGTACCATTATCTTTGTTGGCAAGAGTTTCAGTATATAAAGGAAGAGGAAGTGATAAATTTTGTAAAACGGGAACTGATCCTTTATTCGTTAATTCAAATCCAAGATTCATGCGGCCATCTAATAAAGAACTAAAAAATTTATTGGTAATCACAAGACAATACTGAACACTTATATCATTATAAACCCAGGTATATTCATAATTAGCTGCAGTATGTCCATTACACTGGATTCCCTTTAGTTCATGTTGCATTATTGTCAATAATTTATAAGAATTTGAATCCCTGCTATTATCTTCACAAGCACTTGAGGTTCTGCAATAACCGGATATGTTCGCATTAAATTTATTGAAATATCCAGTATCGGTAATTGATTTAGTATTAATTGTTGTCAGTGATCGACTCGCCACGTAGTTCCACTGTCCCATCATCGCCCAATAAATCCGAATTTTTGCTAATGACTCATCCACTGCTTTTGCTTCACTGAGTGCATAGTGATCGATAAGGGCAGACACCAGAAGCATGATTGCCATGGAAGATATCATAACCGTTATCATAATATTTCCATGTTGATGTATGGATAATAGATGTTGTTTCATAGATCTTTGGCGTAGATACGCTATCTAGGAGTTACGCAGTTGAATTTGTAACTCTATACAGGATTGAGTTTTTTCTGTCATTCTACGCGGAGGTCGCGTTAGCGACCGTAGTCGCAGAATCTATGTAAATGGATTCTGCGACTCCGCTTCGCTTCGCGCAGAATGACTTCCTAATTTTTCAACTGCGTAACTCCTAGCTATCTTGAAAGGTCGATAAATTCTTAATGAATATTGCGTTATTAATTGGTATTCATAAGAAAACTGGTGCGATAAGTTTCTCGGTAATCAGATGTTGTATAAAGTTGATCACGCCAACCAGCTAAACGTGGATCAACTAGAGTATATTCAACATCGACGGTTTTATTATTTAGTGAACGATTTGTTGGATCTACGATTATATACGACACATAACCATGAGATGTAAGAATAGAATTGGTACTAGAACAGTCATAATAAGGATCACCGACTAAGGTACCGCCCTTCAGAGGATCAGCAGGGTTGGCGGTACTACCATTCGTGCGGCAGGGAACATTCGTATTAGTGACTTCACTACTCTTCCTTGTTTGTGAATTTGATGATTTAGTAATGATTAATCGATAATTATCTACGCCATCAGCATTTGAAATGTTTACTTCAGTTGATGAATCAATTTCTATTGGAGTCGTTGGATCACTATGAACGGAACTCAGGATGATTGGATTACTGCCTATACTGGATCCTTCCCGTATGCCTGCCATTTGTTCAGCGTCATCAATAATGTTATTTTTAGTTATTTCATCAATACCATCGACTGCCTGCCCCGTTCCTAGCATATCAAAAATCAACCGCGCCTCTGCATTGAGTTGCGATTTGGAAACCATCACTATCGACATTTGTTGCGCTTGCATGACTAATGTCATAATTACCAGGGAAAGCCCAATGGCTAAACTGGAAGCCACCATTACCTCAATCAGTGTAAAACCTTGTTCACTAATTTTAGTTTTCATTAATTATTTTAACCCCCCAACGATAGTTTGCAGACTAATTTCATCCGTTGGTCCCATGGTTTCTGAAATTGGATTAGTAGTTTGATAGCGAAAAGGATATTTCAAATAAACCTTCAGCAATCGACAATGGTTAGGATTGATTGCTGAATCATTAGGGCCATTGCCATTCGTCCAAAAACAATCATTATTAGTAATTGAATCGTTAATCAGTCCAACCGTCTCGGAAATATCCCATTTTAATGTGGCTGTTATTTCTCGATCACGATCAAGCCATAGTACGTTGTATTCTTGAGAAGCATTATTATAAGTAGAAATATTTGAATCTGCGAAAGATGGATCATTCATGGCAATAGTTGTTACGATGTTCCTTATGTTAGCATCAGTAGTTAATGAATTATAGATATAAAAAGAACTTCCTGTTGAATCTTGTATTAACCAATTAGTCGCTGAACTAGTATCTGAATTTTTATACCGAAACGCTGCCACCAATCGTTCCATTTCTCCATTCAGTACAAAAATAGCCTTTTGCCTTAGCGTCAACCGAAAGAACTCATTACTTACCATTGCCCAAGTGCCACTCAGGGAAAGAGCTAAAATGGAACTCAGGACAATGGCGACCATCACCTCAACGAGAGTCATACCTCGAACATGAATTGACGAAAAATTCTCTTCACAGAATTGAGAAAATTTCGATGAACACGTATCAATTTCCATTAAAGTATTCCTAAAGCAACAGTAATATTATCTTTACCTCCATTCCTTTTAGCCATTTCGATCATTTCCATTGTTCCCTGTTCAACGGTTATCATTCTTGTCGCTACCTGATGGAGGACGATTTTTATGTCGCGATCCGTCACCATAGTGTTCAGCCCGTCGGTACATAACAGAATAACATCGCCTGGTAACAACATGTAAGTCGAAATATCGGCATTCACGTTCGCAGTGGGGCCAACGGCGCGGAGCAGAGAATTATTAGCAGGAGCCAATCCTCGCATACCATTATCAACCCACTTTTGCGCTGCGCTGTGGTCATGAGTCAGATGGTGTAATACATTATCACGGAGTCGGTAAATTCGATTTTTTCCTACGTGAAAAACAATTGCCCGCCCTTCAGCGGAAGATGGCCAATACAATCCGACCAAGGTAGCCCCGATTCCCATACGATCAGGTCGTCCACATGCACGATTCAGTAAGTAAATTTGAGTATTTGCATAAGCAACCGCCTCTTTTGTTCGTTCCAGCGGTGAAATTGTACGCCTGTCACGCTCCATTATTCCGTGTGATTTATGTGCATCATTGCCGCAAAGGATGGTCTCGTCGGATGTTAATGGCGGCGATGGCGGCGGCGGTGCTGTTTTATCTTGAGAAAGATAATTATAAATACTTTTAATGGCTAGGTCTGTGGCCTCAATACCACTTCCTTCTCGATTTCCTTGCCCAGCCATGCCATCGGCAACAATTATCAATCCTATATACGGATCTACCAGAAAGCCATCCTCGTTGGATGCACGCACATTACCACGATCTGTCATGGCCGCCACCTCGAAACGTCCATGAATCCGTTGCACGCGCGACACGGATTGGTTTTCCTTCACGAGTTAATGCCGGATGAAAAGGAAATCGCCACCAATTTCATGGTTAGCGTTACGGATTTCGGCATAGGTTGGCATCTGTTCGGCATTCAGACGAACCGGATCGCGAATTTTATTGAATAAACTAACTCCATCAATAACCTTTTCGTTTTTATCTAAAACATCGAGAAAAGCCGAAGTAAAAATGGAATGTTGACTGTTACCACCACCATCCACTACAGGTTCGATTCCTCCCGAGGCAAGAACAGTGCGCGAGCGACGATTATTAATTCGCTCGACAACTTTTGGTGAGAGTAATTCTGCATCAACTGAACGTGTCAAAGTTCCTGAATAACAACTATCCGCGACCACCAGGATATGCTTGGCCTGAATCGCCTTTAATGAATCCGTGATGTCTGCGTTGGAAATCCAGTTCGCGCGTAGATTGGATTGAGCATCAACTGGCAGCCAATAGCCGCGATCCGAGTCACGATCATATATTCCATGCCCCGCAAAAAAGATGAGAAGATTATCTTTTTCAGTGAGTTTGGATCGTATTTTATCCATGGTAGATAAAGTGCTAATACGAGTACCATTTAAAATAATGGTCACAGCAAAGGAATAATTATTCGCTAAAGTGTTAGCGACGGATTCTGCGTCCAGGACAGCATTATCAAGTTTGGGCAGATATTGATAGTCATTATTTCCGATAACCAAGGCAAAAAAATTTCCAAATTTAACTTGATTTTTTTTACCATTATGGGTGGTGTCGGCATTTTTCTTGTTAGGAAGAATTTCACGAATCGTTGGTTGAGTTACCGATGATTCAACTCCCGCCGCTGCTGAACGTGTTTCATTTGGTGGCGGAATGAGGGTGGTTGCTGATTCAACTGGCGAAGATGTGGACGCTATTCTTTCCAGGAGATGTGACTGTGTCGCATTGGGTTCGGAAGGAGAGTCTACTGCCTCCTCATCGGTGGAAATTTCATGAGAATTTATTGCGATATGTTCCCAGACGCCAATACCGATGGCTAATGCCAGACCTATGGCTAACATCCGAATAGAATAAAATTTTTTCGCGGATGGAATCAGTCGTGAATTAACTTTAGGAAAAAATGTATCGCGTTTCGGCGGGGAAATAACTTCTCTGGAAATATCGTTGGATACATAATTGACATCATTTGATGTATAAGGGCGATCCATAATAATATTATTGGGTTTCTGTGGAGTAACTAATGGTAGATCATCTGCTAGGTCATCCGGATCGGCGATTAATATAGTTCTATTGGAGTCCATCATGTTTACTCTTTCCATGATAATCTCAGCTGATCCTGGATTGCTTCCTAAACGCAAACGATCCTTGGGTGTCAACGTTTTATATTCTCCCTGTTTAATTTGTTCTCCAGAGCCGACGATGAATACGCCATTTTTCGATCCGACATCGGTAATTTGCAAGTTTCCCATATAAAATTGCAGTCGACAATGACGTTTTGAGATGGATTGATCATCAATGATGATATCGCAACTTGAATCTCGTCCTAGTATTGCTCCATTTTTAGAGAGTTTTTCATCCGAAAGAAACAGACGCGAATCCCCTTTTTTAAGACGCACTAAAATGGACCATCCTGCTTTATCGGATTTATCATCAGTATTTTGTAAATCAATATTAGACGAAATCATATGAACCTCACGCAACTATCTGGATTACGAATTAATTTTTGCAATTTAGAGTCAACAGCCCTTTCAGAAGCCAAGTATTGTAATAGTAACGTGAACTCGACGTAAGCAGGGCGTTGAAACAAGAATATGCCAAGAAGTGAGAGGGTATAAATAATTTATAAGTTGGAGCACACCCAAGATGGCATCATCATGAAGAACAAGCATCGCCGTTGCAAACAAGCGAGATACTGGCACCCAAGAAGGAAAGATACCGGATTAAGAACTGGGCGGAGTATGGTAACTTCTAAGATCGATGGAAACGAAGCTTACGATACTCGCGCGGCGTACGACGTGGCGAGGGAACACGGGGCAAGGTTAGTGGTGCCGCATCGGGAAAACGCGGTGCCGTGGAAAGAGGGGCATCCGCGCACTCTAGCTCTGGTGGAGAAGAAGCCAAGGGACGAAAACAATGGCAGAGGGATTCCGGTTACCACCACCGAAGCATTGCCGAAAACGCCATGTATCGCTCAATACCTTCGCCAATCTGGCCAGTTGGTGGCCATGAAGAACCGCCAAGTTGTAACCGTTTGACGCAGACGCTGATGAATTAAAATTCGATCAGCGAATCCCGTACCCGATTTTATCGACGCGTTATCGGTCAGCTTGTGGCCCTATCTCGAACCGATGGCGTTCCCCGGAGCAAAAATTGGCGAAGGTATTGATTGCTTCAAGCAATTATTTGGAGATGAGGTCTCGTCTCGTATTCTTGATACCCAGACAGCGGAAATCCATGCCCGGATCGCGGCCATGAATCCTTTCATGCACCAACATGATTGGCTAATTTAACCACTGACCGCAGTGTCCGGAACTGAGGAAGCATCCCAGAGTACCTATTACACCGTTTGCGCAGATTCCACGATAAAGTCTCATCGCTTTCATAACGGAGAAGCTGGTCAACTTTGAGACTTGCTTTGACAAGCCTCGCCCTTCTTCACCATTTTCTGTAAGGTTGACAGCCTATTAATCTGTGCATTGGTTAGGTGACACTCTTAAAATTGGAGACCCAGTCCACAGCCTATTACACAATTTTTTAGGTGTCACCTTACTTATGCACAGATTAATACCAGAGAAGGCAGCCTGACCAAGAATTTTTTATTTCCCTACAGATAAACTCAAACCAGGTGCCGCGCCAGCACTCGTTGTTTGGAGAGAAAGAATATTAAGCAGCAAACTTAAATTAGCCTTAGAGTTTAAATCTGAATCGGCAATGAAAAACCAGCGTCCACGATAAGGAATGGCCACAAAGGCATTGGTTGGATATGATTCGCTGCTCTGAATATTCATTAATTTGATCGAAGAAGCGTCATCGGGAAAAGCTGCGGACGCATCATTGGTCGGTACGGCTACCCCGGACATAACGGAATACAACATGTCCAAAAAGGATCGAAGATTTATGGGAATCTGCGTCACTGGTTCGATATTGCTAAAATCACTGGGTGGGATAATTGCGCTGGTTAACTCAATCTTCTCGACCAATTTATCTTTAGGACGAGTAGAAATACCTCCTAGAAGCCCTGAGACCTGATTTGCTTCCTCTTGGTTCGCATAGTGCAGCTCCATGACAACGGCAAGAGAAAGTTGTATTAATTTATATTTACCATCGGAAAGCGGATAGTATCTCAATAAATTAGAGGCGCTGGTTGCGTTAAAAATGCGCGTATTAACGGCGCTGGAAGGTAATTTATCGGCCAAAATTGTGTCGGTTTGGGGCAACCAAGTGAATTGTAAATCCCCACGGGCTTGTATTTTTCGGAATATCTTCATCAGTTCCATGAATTTAGAGAAGCTCGGCGTTGTCGAATCATTGATTAGCCCCCCCATACGGTCGATTACTAATTCCATAACATTATCAATATACCAACCACTCTGTAGTAATACTTGAAGGGTATTGATAGGTATTCCGCTCAAAAACTGCGTGGCAAATTGCTGTCCTTCTATGGGTACATAGGTAATGGTAGGCGTTTCTCCATAATTGATTCCGCCCCCAATATTCGCAATGTTAGCACCACTGAGATCGACTCTTGATTGCTTGCCGAATGGAACGGTAAGATTTCCACTAAATGCCCCACCGATGCTCAATGTCGATACAATAGAAGCAATTTGTAAAAATTTGATATTTTCTCCGTAGCGCGTTCTGACAATATTAAGTAATAGTTCTTCTTTTTCTGTTTGTTGAATAGAGCGATTATATTCTGGTCGATCGCTACGTAGTACATTAGGTCCTATAGTAGTACAACCGCTCATTTCCATAACAATAAACCCTAGAGCCACACTAATATATTTTTTGTATCTTTCACGGTACATAATTGCGTCTCCAAAATAAATTATAAAAATAGTAGAAAATTGAATCTATCTTAAATATAGTAGGAGTTACGTAGTTGAAAAATAGTAAGTCATTCTAAATAGTAAGTCATTCTGCACGAAGCGAAGCGTAGTTGCAGAATCCATACATAGATCTGCGACTACGGTCGCTAACGCGACCTCCGCGCAGAATGACAGCAAAAACTCAATCCTTTTATAGAGTAACAAGTTCAACTGCGTAACTCCTATATAGATGGGATGTGACGATCTCATTATTGTGCTAATTAAATCAAGGGGAGTAAGATTTATTTTTCTAGTGTATTGAATTTCCTCTAAAAAATCGATTTTGACCTACAAATTTAGTAAATTATTAATTTAATTATTAATAATTTACAATACCTTCGCCAAATTTGATACACGTAGGCAACTCAGAGGTATATTTAGCGACCACGAAACCAGCTAACCACAGAGAAACCGATGGACCTTCAATTTTTTTTGGCGTGTTTGGCACCTTGCCTGAACTCCACCACACTCAGCCGTCTAGCACGTGTAGTGGCGGCGCTTCTGACCATAACGGGGGCAGGTCACCATGCTGGATATTTCACGCTGTACGGAAGCCGGCGGTAGTTATCGCACCGTACAGCGTTTTTCAACACTGTGAGCCCGTGGAAAAATACAGTGGGGTCCTCATTCGTCGCCACTTGAGACTGTGGTATTGCTCACTGCGGACGAAGTGGTGACACCGAAGGCGGGTCGCCATACCCATGGCGATAGGCCGGTTCTTCTCATCCATTTACAGTAAGCGGCTTCCCAGCCTATGCCATTTGTGCCTCTCGCTGACCGCGTCAACGACCGGGTGTCCTATCCGGTGATGACGCTACCGGTAATCCCTCCGAAAAAATCCCCGACTGCTTCATCGCAGCCAACTGTCAAACGCGGACGCATCCGCCTCAAGGGGACGCTGCAACCAAGTCGCAGTGAAGTAGAACTGACACCATTCCAGCGATTCTTACGGGATGCCACCCAAGCCCTGCTGGTTTTGGTCGATGTCCGTCAACCAACGTCCGGCCATCAACGCCGCAAACCTTTTTTTTTATGGTCAATATTCGCACCTCTTGAGACGACAATCTGAGTTCGTCGGCATGAGCATCATTGATCTCAAGCCTTGATTCCGTGCCGGAAAATATGTCCGCGAAACCTTAAAATGCCTTCCGCTAATCCCTGACCTCATTTCCATTGATGCCATCGTCAGGCAAGCGGCCTCGCTTGGCCGCATTCACTATTCACCTGCCTGTGCCCGTCATTTAATGGCGAAGGTATTGTTGATGAAAGACACTTATCATCAACGCTTCGATGAGAATTTTTGAGTGATCTGGGAGCTCTGAATGGGGTAATCAACAGATATCATGAATATGGTTATTCATCAATGTCCCCGAGAAACCCCGCCCTTTAGGGCGGGAATGAAAGGGGACGGTTTTTTCCGTCCCTTTAGATAGCAAAATTTTTAAGTTGCCG
>CAUYTW010000029.1 GCA_963575715.1 Gammaproteobacteria bacterium
CAGAATACGCTGCTTTAGGTGGCTATCTAGGTTATGACCGAGCGTTGCAAAGAAAGAAGAAAGAGCCTAATTCTGTATCTCCTAATAATGCTGCTATCTTAGGTGCATTAGGCGGGGGATTAGGTGGAGGTCTAATAGGCGCTGGAGCTGGTGGCGTTGGCTATGAACGAGGTATCCAAGATCAAGGTGGACAAAATAACGAACTATTAAGACAAATGACTGAAGTCTATCGAAATGCCTAAGATGCTTATATATGACAAAAAACTTAGTACCTACAAGCAAAATAGGCACACCGTTTCAAAGTCCTTCTTGGCGTTATCAAGCAGTAACCTTTCCAGAAAAATTTGGCTTTAATTGGCTTTGTTCTAGAAACGAAGTCGATGCAGGACATCTTAACAGACTGATTCCAAAGGGGTTACGTCCTTCTTCTTGTTACACCCTTCCTGCCTATTTTAGCGAGTTAGTTAGTACTCTTCCCAAACATTTGTCGAACATATTGATAAAGGTTTGGGATAAGCATTATTTCCAAACACATAGGCATAAAGCTAATTTTAGTTCTACAGTAAGCAATAGTGTTCCTTTATCATTGAATATAAAGGAAGTAGCTAAGCTTAATGATGAGTTCCTTAAACAGCTTATCTTCCATTGCTTTAACTATAGATATGATAAATATATAGAAGAGGCTATTAAATTCTACAAAGACCCCGAGAATAGATTGAACAAAGACTGGTTTAACTACTCTATCTATTGTGGAATGACAGATACAGAGTTAGCTAGTAAATGGCATAAGACAGTTAATTTTGTTAGAGCTTTAAGACTTATCTTCTTTGACTACTCTCATTGGCCTAAAGATAAACTAGTACACTTTTCATTAGTAAGACAGCTGGTAAACAATGGTGAGCTTAGAGAGCCTGATTATCATATATTTAGGCGTATTCATGACTTAGGTTTATTAGGGTTAAAGTCAGTAATAGGATTAAATGACCTTAACTTAGATGAAAGAAAAGAGATAGAACGATACTTAGGTGCCTCTTCTATAGATAACATTCTTAATCTAAAGTTTACTGTATCAAATACTAAAGATGCTCTAAATCTTAACAAAGCTATTTCTGACTTCGCTACTGTAGGCCTTAAACGATTAGAAATAGAGCAAAGAAATGAACTCATGCGCTTAACTGCTGCTAAAATGGCTAAAGAGCAAGGTATGGGTAATGACAATAGTATATTTGCAGAAGAGCAGCAGCTTATAGAAGAGTTGAAAGATGCTAGCCAGTTTGATCATATACCTAAGTTCCCTTCTTTTATAGCTTTAAAGGCAGGGGAAACAAATTAAGTATTGAAGATAATCAGTAGAAAACATATCATATAAGAATAGATATAGGACCCTTTATGAAAAATCCAGATGCACTCGTTAAGTTCGCAGTAACTGATATTGTGAACCAGATTAATATAGGTCTCACTCCTCAAGCAGCTACAGAAAAGGTAGCAAAGGAGCTAGACCTCAATCCTAACTTCATTAAACGAGCTGCAGAAGCCATTAATGTTGCTTTGCATTACAATCACTTTAAGAAGCATGCAGATGCCAAGGCTGATGATTTTCCTATTGTAGATGCTCAAGTAGCTGTAGAGAATATCTTTGGAGCTAAAGAAAAGACTGCTTCTGAGTTTAGATCAGAGCTATTATCTTCATTTCAATCAGAAGAGATCTCACCTAAGTTTGCTAGATACCTTGAAACAGGCCCGTATAAAGAAGCCTATGAAAAGATCTTAGCTGAAAAGGATGTTAAATTTGGTCTATCTGAAGCTGGTGTATATGAAAAGAGTGCTAACTATCTCCGAGATCTAAAGAAGACAGCTGAAGATAAATCAGGAGAAGCAAAAGAAGCAGAATTTCAAGTTAATCGTTCTTTTTGCAGTATTCTAGAGAAGTTTGCTAAGGCAGAAGATTATAGAGCTTCTTTTGCTGACTTTGAATCACAAGCCTTCTCTCTATATGGTGAGAAAGCAGTTCCTTATATTGATCTACTATATAAAACATCTCAATTAAAGGAAGCTAGAGGTACACATGACGTTAACTATAAGATGTTTAACCCTGCTCAAGAAGTTAACATGCTAGGTGAGTTTCTAAAGAAAGCTGAAACTCTTTCTACCATAGTTAAAGAAGCAGAAGACGCCCAACATAACTATAAATTCGAAAAAGACTATGCTACCGACATCTTTAAGAAAAGAGGGAGCGAGCTTATTAAAGGAGCAGAGGTTATAGCTGATGGTTCTATCTTAGAGAAGTTAGAAGCAGAGATGAAGAAAGAAGCAGTTAAGATTGCTGCTATACCTGAAGAAGATCCAGTCATGGCTAGTATAAAGATGAAGAAAGAGGCAAGTCTAGCTAAAGAAGGTGAGAGGATTAAGTCGGCTTTTGAGTTTATTAATACAGCTCTAGATATCGGTAAGGATCAAGGAAAGCCTTCGGTTAAAGCTACTACATCTAGTGAATCCGATAATAGAGATAGAGCTTTTTTACTACAAGAGTTAGCTACAACTGATCCTATTCTAGCTAAGCTTCCTACTCACAAAGTAGTAGATTCTTATCAACAGCTTCTAAGAATAGCTCCTGAGATCTCTAAAGAAAAAGAGTTAGTTAGATCATTTCTAAGACAATCAACTGCCTCTCAAGCTATTGGACCATTTGAAGGGCAGCAACTAGTAGAAGCTAATACTAAGTTGTTGAAGCAGAGAATGATGCAACAAGGACAAGGTGCTCCTAAAGATAAAGGTGAATAATGGCTAAGCTACGTACATATCAAACAATGGAGAATACTGACTATGTATTCACATTTGCTTCTGAACCACAAGATGTCTCTTCTAATGATAAGGCATTGATGACTAAGTATGGTGAGCCTGAGATTAACTTAGGTGGTACTTTTACTTTAGCCCAACTTACTTATACTTTACCTGATCAGTTTGTGAAGATACTTAGTGGGTTTCCAGTTAAGGTAAAGTTCTCCCCAGATGCTGCACCTTGGTCTGATACTAACTTAGATAATAAGTTTGATCTATATCGAACTACTATAGAAACTAGGTTTTCTGCTGCCTACACTGCTTTAAGAGCTAACGACGATACTTTTACAGGAGAATATGTTACCAACATCTAGTATACAAAAAACAGCTGACATGTTTAGTCCAGCTATGGCTAGTGCTTTCAAACAATATGCTAAACCAGTAGGTATTGGTGCTGGTATTGGCGCTGCTGGTATGGGGCTAGCAGATGCTCTGGGACCTAAAGATGAAGAAGAGCAAGGTGCAGGAGATAGGGCTACTAGCATTTTAAAATCAATGGCTTTAGGTGGGGCTTTAGGAGGTGGCTTAGGTGGTGGCTATCAAGCAGGTAAAACTTTATTTGGTCATAACCCTGCTGAAGACGCTATGGCTAAAATGTATGGTAGTGGGAAAGATCACTATTCATGGATGGAAGCACTTAAAGGGGTAACTAATCATCCTGGTAAAGTAGGGTTAGGAGTAGCTGGCCTGCCTTTTGTCCGCCCTACTCTTAAAGGAACAGGTAATATATTAAATGAAATAGCAGGCAAGAAACCTGAAACACCTAAGAGCCTATCTTTAGGTGTACAAGGGATGCGAGCTGACAATCCTCAACTCGAAGCTGACTGGAAGAAATTAGAGAATGCTAAAAAACTAGAGTTGGATGATGTCTATAAAGCTAAAGTTCCACAAAAACCAAATGTTCCTAAAGGTTATAAATACGATCCTGCAGCTAAAGACGACCCAGTTAAAGCTATGGTAGATAGCTATGTAAAAGATAGATCTTCTTATAATAGTACTATGGGTAGAAAATCAGAGGATCTAAAGAAATTCATGGAGGGTAAGCAAGACTATTTTAATAAGTCAGAGGAGAAGTTTAATGCAGCTAGAACAGATCTAGGTAATGTACTAGGTTCAAAAGCTCCTAGCAGAGATGCTTTGGAGAGGGTAATTTCTTATATGGGTAGGTCTGGTGGTGGTACTTATGCTCAAGATAAAAACTGGAACCCTTTTGCAGGAAAATCAAAAAGTGTAGCTCCTCAGAACCAAGAGTTTTATAGAATGAGAGAGGCTCTACCTCCCAATGCTAGCTCTTATATGCATCCTCTACAAAAGATTAGAGCAGCTGTACAAAACAATATATATGCTCCATTTAGAACATGGATGGATAAGAGGAAAGATATTGACCCATTTAAAGGAGAGTCTGGAAACCCAATTAAATTCTGGGAGCCTAGTGTAGTGCAAAGAGGAGAGATGCCTTGGTATGCTAAAGGACATCACGTTACAGGAAATGGTGGTACTCTAAGCAAGTATCTATATAAGCCTGAAGCTCTAATACCTAAGTATCTACAACAACAGAAAGTACCCTGGCATTATGGAAGAGGTAAATATATGGCAGCTCCAGTATTAGGTGCAGGGGCTTATGGTGCTACTAAGCTATTGAATAAAGGAATATTGTCACTAGATACTCCAAGTATGCTCCAAAGTCTAAATACAGAGGACCCTGAATATCTGCAACAGCTTATCGACTACGCTAAATCTCATCAACCTCAGTAGTATATGATTAAGTTTACTAGCAATAACGATTTTGATTTTGGTGTCGAATCTGTTAGCTTAATTAGGGATGTATCGAAGGATCTAACTAAAAGAGCTTCTGCTAAAGACTTATTAAAATATGAAAAGACACCTAATCAAGAAGATCTGCATATAATAGCTTTAGGAGCATATGAAGGGACAGGACGAAATCGTAACAATGACCAGTTCCGCGAAAAATATTGTAGGGAAAATCATCATACTTTTACTAAAGCTAATAGAGCTGTACATAGACATCATAAGAATAAACCAACCGATCCTAAATATGGTAACATAAAAGCTTCTGCCTATAATGAAGCTATGAAAAGAGTAGAGTTAGTTATAGGCTTAGATAAAGATGCAGCTGCTGATATTTTGGAGGAACAAGAAAGAACAGGGAATACTAATTACTCAATGGCTTGTTTCCCGGCTGGCATAAAAGTAAAAATGGCTGATGATAGTGAAAAAAATATTGAAGATGTTGTAGTTGGGGAACAAGTAGTTACACATAAAGGAAATATAAAAACTGTTACTAATACCATGAATAGACCTTATTCTGATATTAGTGTTAACTTTAGACCAGCTAAAGCATGTGATCCAGTTATTTGCACTAAAGATCATTTAATCTTTGTAAGGCCTGCATTTGATAATAAATTCGCTTGCCCTGTTTGTGGTGAAAAGTTTAAAAACTTAAAAGCTCATTTATGGCAAAAACAAGATCAACAGCATCAATATGTAAAAAATAATTTACATAGCCAGTTTGATACTTGGAAACAAGCACAAGATATAAATATAGGGGACTTTGTTGCCACTCCATTTTCTAAAGAAGTTAAAGAAGAAGGAGATCCTAATTATGCGGCTCTTTTAGGTTGGTATTTAGCAGAAGGACACGTCTATGAGTCTAAAAATGTGAGGAAATCTTCACATTGTTTAGACTTTACTTTAAATATAGCTGAAGAACACTATGCTACAGAAATTACAAACCTTTTAATAAAATTAGGTGTAAAAGAAATAGATATACGTAAGTACCAATATCCAAAAACACATAAGTTAGTAATTCGTTGTCGTGATTTAGTTATAGCAGAAAAATTAAAAGAAGATGGTGGTAAATATAGTTATGGTAAAAAACTAAGTTCAAAAATCAAAACTTGGTCACCAAAAGTTCAAAAACTTATATTAGAAAAATGGATTGAAGGTGATGGAACATTAGGTAAAACTCGTAATGCATTAAGTGGAGTTTCTGTGTCTAGACAATTAGTACACGACCTTTGCACAATAGCTTACCGAAATAATATCATCCCAAGCATTACAAATTATAAAGGTAAAAATAGAGTTAGATATACACTAAGCTTTAATAACTCAGATACTGGTGCCTTAAATGTTATAAAAAAAGGAGAAAATTGGAAACCAGCAGAAAATATCCGTACATATGACTTATCAGGACTCCAACCATGGCAAAAAGGACAAGTTCTTACACAAAAACGTGTAAGTAATCCATTAAGATACTGTTATATAGAAGGAAGCTTTGTATATCGTAAAGTATACAAGCTTAAACAAGAATTTTTAGATACTCAAGTTTATGATTTGACAGTTGAGGATGATCATTCTTTTATTGCATCAAATATAGGTGTACATAACTGTAAAATTCCTCATGATTGCTGTACGTGGTGTGGTCATAAAGCTAAAACAGATAAAGATAGATGTGAACATATTCCAAAGAATTTAGGTGAGATAGATAAAGATGGTCGAGCTTGTGCAATGGATAACATAGATCCAAAGTGGTTTGAGATAAGTTATGTTCGACGGCCAGCAGATAGAATAGGTATGTCTCTTTCTAAACTTGCCTCCGACTCTTCTATCAAACCTATGTTACCTACAGACTATCTTAAGCTGTATGGTGATATATATGTTCCAGAGGATGTATATCTAAGTAAGAAAGCTTCAGATAAGAGAGAGTTATTAAAGAAGCTATCAGAGTTGGAGAAGCATGTAGAAGCAGTAGCTAGAGGTAAGAAAGATACATCTAAAGAGCTATTTCTACAAAGACATGGAGCTAAGATAAAGACTGATCCTATTGATGCTAAGACAATGGATGACTTAAGAAAACTAGAGCCAGGTCAGGTATTGAAGGCTTTAGCAGACAATGGAATCATATTTAGCCCAGAAGATTTTACTAAGTATCTTTTTGATAATAGAGTAGGTAAGGATAGAGTAGAAGGAATGAAAACTCACTTACCTGACATCTTCTCTAAACTAATGGATGATGGTTCGGTAACTAATGATGAAAAGTTTGAGCCTTCCGGTCTTATCCCTCCTTTCCTTAAAAAGCTGATGAATAGCTTAAAGGAAGGGCATAGCTTAGAAGGAGGGCCAGGTATTCGTAGGATCATGTCTATTACAATAAGCTGTGGTCCTAAAGAACTAAAGAAGACGGAAGAGAAGTCTAAAGAAGCTTGTGATTTTGAACTAGCTAAACAGTATTGTAATTATAAACTAGCTGCTCTTAACTATATAGATGAACAAGGTAAGTTAGATGAGGATATTCTAACTAACTCAGTGTTGCAGAATAGAGTATGAAGTATCTTAAATTAGAGAAGAAACCTATAGATACTAAAGGGTTACCTAAGAAGGAAGTAGCTAAAGGAGAGTTAGAAGAGCACGAGCATACAGATAACAATAGAATAGCTAAACAAATATCTATTGATCATGTAAAAGAAGATCCCAACTACTACACCAAATTAGAGCATATGAAAGAAGCATATGTTCGAGGTTTCTTTAAAGCTGCTAAGTTAAATGGCTATCTGTAAAAACTGTGGAGTAGAGTTAAAGGGTAGGTGGAAGAATTTTTGTAGTAGGAAGTGTGGTGGGTTCTTCTATATTAAAAACCATGCTAAAGAGACTAGTATAGAAAGAAAAGTAAGGGAATGGTTAGAGACAACTACCATACCTTTTAAGACTCAAGTAGCTATAAGAAATATAACTTTAGCTGATTTTACACTAGGAGATAAGCTAGTTTGTTATACGGATGGAGATTTCTGGCACTCAACTCCTAGAAGAAAATGGTGTGATAATAGAATAAACCAGAGACTTGAGAAATTAGGATTTATAGTAGTAAGAGTAAGTGAAACAGATATTAACAAAGATTTTAACAAAGTAACTAAGATAATTAAGGAAGCATATGACAGAAGCGTTTAAAAGAGGATTCATCAAAGCAGCTATGGATAATGGGTTAGATATCTATACAGCGGCTAATCTATTAAAGCAAGCAGGTCCATTAGATGAGTTAACAGATAAATTTAGATCTGGCCTACATAGTATAGGACAAACAGCAGGAGGTATAGGTGGTGTGCGAGCCACTGATGGTGCTGCGGTTGGGGCACCTTTAGGAGCTTTAGCTGGTGGTGGTCTAGGCGCTGGTCTAGGATATTTATCTGGTGATGAAGATACCAAATGGAGAAACGCAGCTATCGGTGGAGGGTTAGGTGCTATGCCTGGCGCTGCTCTAGGTGCTGGCGTAGGAGGGCTTCAAGGAGGACGAGCAGGGCTAGAAGAAATTAAGAGAAGACTTGAGGCAGCTATGAATGGTGAAGCATCTTTTTAATAACTATGCCAGCTAAATCTCAATCTCAACAGCAACTCTTTAACTGGGTCCATGCAATTCAAGAAGGTAAAGCTAAGGGATCAGGTAAGGTAAATGAAATAGCTAAAGACGTTAAACCATCTTCAGTAGAACATTTTATGAGTGGAGAACATATAGATAAGAGTTTGCCTAAGAAAGCCTCAGCACTAGATTACCTTAGAGCTATAAGACATATACCACAGCAGAAATATGTAGATCATATAAATGATACTCCAGCGGAAGATAGAAACTCATATGAAGGAACTAAAAAGCAGTTAAGAACAAGCGCTTCTACACAAGATACATATAAGGAAAGATTGAGGAGGCATAAAGCAGTACCTAGTATATTAAAAAATCCAAACTACTATGATTGGTCTGCTCTTGATGATAAATACGACCAACAAGCTATTGAAAACTATATACAGACAACTAAGAAAGCTACTCTCCAAAACTATATAGCAGACGTTAAAAAAGGCCCAGACAAGAAGTTTAAGGTAATAAATAGAGATATGAATAAAGAAGCATTTGAAAGAGGGTTCATTAAAGCAGCTATAGAGAACAACATTAATCCTATAGAAGCATTAGCCCTTTTAAAGCAGGTATAGCCTCAAAAAAGAGTTTACATATAAATAGAAAACAATTAGTATTGTACTAACGAATAGGAATTTACATGAATGATCAATTAGTTCAGACCTTTGTAAAGCAAGCCCTTAACACTGGTGTACCCCGTGAGAAGATTGCTGAATTACTCAATAAAGCACAGGAAATCTCAAATAGAGGCAGCGTAAAGACAGCTTCTACCAACCTTGATCAGATTACAACCAATCTGATTAAATCAGCAGGTCTTCAAAAAACCTCATCTTCAGTTGCATATACCAACGGCCTTTTAAAAGAAGCTATTGATCAAGGTGCAACTCCTCAGCAAGCTATCAATCTAGCCACATCTGCTCTAGCTAAGACAGCTAATGATCTACAACTTATGGCGAAGCTTGCTGAAATAGCTGAAAATCCTAATCTTTCTAACTATGCTGAAGGGTTTGTTAAGGCAGCTATGCAATCTGGTATGTCA
Organism: Gammaproteobacteria bacterium; assembly: GCA_963575715.1. Classification (NCBI taxonomy): domain Bacteria; kingdom Pseudomonadati; phylum Pseudomonadota; class Gammaproteobacteria; species Gammaproteobacteria bacterium. The sequence continues at coordinate 9,297 of CAUYTW010000029.1, forward strand.
CAAGAGCAGGCAACTACTGTTCTAGTTAATTTGATTGAACAGGAGAAGCAAGCCGCTGATCCTATGTTCAAACAACCTAATGACCCACAAGGTATGCCTCCAATGCCTCCTGGTGGTCCCCAAGATATGCCTCCTGGAGATGGTGATGCAGATGATCAACATATT
>CAUYTW010000030.1 GCA_963575715.1 Gammaproteobacteria bacterium
GAAGGGAAAAACTTCATGCGTTGTTGCGCGAACAATCGGCATTAAAGGAAAAAGAAGCAGCCATCCAGCGTGAAAATCAGGCTGTGCAAGAAAAAGAAGCGGCTTTACGCGAAAAAGAAGCGGCCCTGGCTGAAATTGAACGCATCAAGGCGTTGTTGTCAGGACGGGCGTAGTGAGACAGACCATGACCACCTTGCGTCAATTTTCTGAAAAGGAACGCAATTACTATGCGTTATGTCACTCCCTTCGCAAGGACGGGAACAAAGGATCACGTGCTGCATCTATGAAACACGAAAAAACGCCGCTATTTTTCTTCCATGAATCGCTACCGAGAAGCCAGGATTCAATCGGAAGAGGATTTATCTCCACGCGAATTCTCGGATTCGCCTCCTCATTGTCCTTGATCCTGCCTGTCGGTAGGCCATACAATCCCTATAGCTTTCTGTTGGAAGCGCGTGAAAAGTCAACACAACCTTTTCCAGAGGTTGTTTTGTTTTAATTTAACTCATCGTTGAAGCTGACGTCATCCGATTCAAATTCGAGCGGATAAAGCCTGCTCGAATTTGAATCGGATGACGAAGCTTAACTCTATGTTAGGCGTAGTCACTGAACGGGTTGCAGTGGCAGCGGTTGTAAATTGCACAACCCACATTGAAGGAATCTATGATGATGAAACGACCATTAACAGTGTCCGTCTTGGCAACTGCCCTATCTCTGTCAACAGGGTTCGCGTTGGCTGCTGACCAAGTTCCAGCCCAAGAAAAGGCACAAGCACAAAAACAAGAGCAAGTCCATGGCAGCCAACTGATGACGCAACAAGAGCGCACCGAATACCGCGCCAAAATGCGCGCTGCAAAAAATGCCGAGGAGCGAGAACAAATCCGCAAGGAACACCACGAGGCCATGAAAGAGCGAGCCAAGGTGCGCGGTGTGACATTGCCCGACGAGCCACCTTCTAGAGGGGGCGGCATGGGACCTGGCGGTGGAATGGAACCTGGTGGAGGTGGGGGGCGGGGTCGCTGATTTGGGTAAAACGCCTAACACATCATTCCAGCGTACTGCCTACGGTAGCCGCTGAATTCAGACGTTAGCTGAACAATCACTAAAAAGTGTGGCTGGATTAAAGAAATCAAGAGTAGTACGTCGGAAACTGGAGATAATTGTAAAAAGTTAGCCCTCTACCCCATACTGAATTTCCTAAATAAGTAAAACGTTTTAGCGAGAGGTATAAAAAATGATGAAGAAACTAGAAGTGAGTGCAAGACTGGTTGAAGATTTCAAAATTGTCAGCAAAATACGCGATCATCAAGTTATTGTTGATCAACCGCCTCTTGGTGGCGGTAAAAATGAAGGTCCGTCACCTCTTGAGTTTGCTTGCCTTTCACTCGCCGCTTGTGTAATTACAGTCGGACAAATTATTGCACGCCAGAAAAGGATTGTCTTGAGGAATCTTGAGGCTCGCGTTGAGGCTGAAATAGATCCTGATGTATATATGGGTAAAAACAAGGAGCTTCGTCCAGGATTTATTTTTTATAAGGTGTTTACCAAAATTGACGCCGATCTTTCATCGGAGGAGAAAAAGGCATTCTTGAAAGAAATTGATAGCCGTTGTCCGGTATCAGAAAACCTTCAAAATGTAACACCTGTTCATTTGGAAATTGAAGAGTAATCAATAACTTTTTGCTTAGAAACCCAAGTTTCCACCTATACTCCTGAAGCCGCATTCCACCGTGGGTGCTGTGGCGGAAACCTTGCAACCACGGATAGGTGGCAACTTGAGTTTAGAAAATCCAGTTGAGAGTAGGTGGTGTTCATAATCTTCACCAATAAAGCCAGCACTTAACAAATCGTAAAGAAAAGTCAAATGCAGTTAACAAATCGTATATGGACTCCTCCCGAATAGCAAGAACAAGGACTAAAGATTTTTGGCAAGGAAATGTTGGCCTTCATGGAATTCGCGTATCAGGTGCCAATCGCTACAGCCGGCTTCAAAAAATGGAGTCACACTTGTTGTCGGCATTGCCTGATACCGGTCCAACCTGATTTGTCATGATCGTCAGATACTCTCTTTTGCAATCCTGTGGAAATAAAATCCTTACAACTTCGACGCTTGCGTGGTGAATGGTGGCGCAGGCAGCACGATAATTTCTACTTCCCGTCCCCAAAATTGCTTAGGCAAACGGAGATGAATTTCTCCATTTACGACCGTTTGAATTTTACGAATGGCTTCCATCAGAATATACCTCATTTTTTTGCTTATCATTGCTCTTCCATCGCCAATTGCGACAAAATCAATTGCACGAACCGAAACTTGTCAGCATGGGATAATGTTGCGACAGAGGGTAATAATTCTGTTATTGACATTGACATGGTGATTGATCTCAAGTTGAGGGGAAAAGCTGCTGCATCAGCCCTTTTTAGAGGTGTCCTTCAGTTTGGCCTGCTGGCGGAGTTCTTCCGCCGAGAGCCGTAGCAATCGCCCGTCTTTGACGATCACAAGGTGGGTGTCGGTCTGGATGGCGGTCTTTCGGGCGGCCTCGGCGGCACGGTTCATGGCAGCAGCGGAGGCACGCAGATCGGGATCTTTGGCTTCTTGGATGTTTTTCATGGTTATCAATTCTCTCCCCATTCCAGCAAAATCGGGCTTTCGCACGCACTATCATATTTGGCCCAGGCATCCACGACGGGCTTGTAGGCCCGTTCCAGGTTGCACAATCCAGCGGCAAAACGTCGGCGGATCACGTCTTCGGGGATGTGGTGCCCGCCTTGCCGCACCCGCTCCGCCACGCGGGCGAGCGCCGCGTCCGCGTCGGGCAGCGACAGGAAAAAGAGGCTGACGTGGTAGCCCTGTGCCCGCCACTGCTTGATGTGGGCCAAATAGCCGAGACCCGCAAGGGTGGTCTCAAAAGCAAAACTCTCTCCACGCCGCACGCACGCGGCGATTTCCTCCAGCATTAACCGCCCCGCCTTGAGTGCTGCGGTCTCAGGAGCAAAGGGGGCCAGCCCTGCCGCGATCAAGTCCGCATTGATGAAGCGCAGGCACTGCGCCTCTTCCGGCAAGAACGAACAAGCGAAGGTAGTTTTACCCGCACCGTTCGGCCCGGCGATGATGATGATCTTCTTACTCATTCCGCCACATCCGCCGGGGATGGAAAAAGCTGCTGCATCAGCCCTTTTTTATGTTTCTTGAGGGCGGCGAGCTTTTGGGTTTCGGCGGTGATCAGATCGTCGAGGGAGGAAAGGCAATCGGCGATTTTTTGTTGTTCGGGTGGTAGTGGTATGGCAACGGGAATTTCGGCTAAATCTGAAGAGTTAATCGCCGGATAGTTCGAGCCAGTGCATTTCGCAATGACTCTTTCTACGAATTCATCCGTATGAACTATCTGAAATAAAAAATCGTTTGACTCAAATGCTCTTAATTGCGCATAGCCAGTTGACGCAACATAATTATTCCCGTCATTAATTTTGAAGAAAAAATTGTTTCTCTGATATGGGCGAACAATTTGATAAATAACATCACCAATCTTTAATAATCTCTGTGCTCTACTTGGAGCTTCTTTCTTGCTAATTACCTTGTTTGCCTTTAGCTCTCCTGCCTCAACAGCCTCTAAATCAATATATACGAATACTTCTGGTAGCTTTGAGCTTTCCGGATTTACATCACAAATTTCATCTAGTTTTTTCTCCTCCCACTCCCCCGCCTCCCGAAACTCAGGAAAACGCAGATTGGGCACGGTTTCACCTTCGCGGGGGAAAAGCTGCTGCATCAGCCCTTTTTTATGTTTCTTGAGGGCTTCGACTTTTTGGGTTTCAGCGGTGATCAGATCGTCGAGGGAGGTGAGGCAATCGGCGATTTTTTGTTGTTCGGGGACGGAAGGCAACAGAACACTAACTTCGCGAAGAATTTCGTTGTTAATGTTTTTCTGCGCACCAGTTGTCGCGACCTTGTTCAGATACTCTTTCTGACCCCGCATGATGAGTTCGAGAAAGACGGGGATGACATCTTGTTTGGGAATGAGTCCGACCACGCTGTCTGTGAAACATCCTTCCGTCTGAAGTACCCCTGTGTCCCCAATGTTTGCGGCGATTGTGATCAACACTATCGTCGGTTTGAATAGCTTGCTAACCGCCAAGCCTTCTTCGTTCAAGGATTGGCTCGCAATAACCGCCCCGCCTGCTGATTTAACAACATCTCCTGTTTGGATAAAGGGATATTGGCCTCCAAAAAACTTTGGATCGTTGCGTGGCCGATGCGAAAACTTGCCACGTTGAATTTCGCATACAGTGCCTAGCTTTCTCTCCTCCCACTCCCCAGCCTCCCGAAACTCAGGAAATCGCAGATTGGGCTCGTTGCGCCTCGTTTTATTTTTGGGTGTCATGACTTTTCTGCCATAACCGTCAGGCGCAAACCAAAGCCACGCAACAAACTATTCAGGCTGCTGATTTCCCGTTCCGATTGCTGAAATAACACTTGATAGGTTTGCGGATTGGTGGGTTGTTCCGGTTTGTTTTCGGATATGGCTATGTTTTTCAACGCAGTAAAAAATAGATTCAAATCATTTTCTTCCAGCGCGGCGTTCAAATACGCGGCGCGGTCTTGTGGTGTGGTGAGGTAATCACTGGTTCGATATGTTCGACTTGGCATTGAGTTGTTCTCCTTGATAAGCACGCCAATAGGCCACGGCATTACCGATGTCCTTATTTTGGCTGGATTTGTCGCCGCCGTATAGCAGCAATACAATGGTGTCTCCGTCGCGTCCGTAGTAAACACGGTAGCCCTTTCCGTGAGGGATGCGTAATTCATACACGCCGTCGCGGAGATATTTATGATCGCCGAAATTGCCCATTTCCAAGCGATCGAATCGGGTCAAAATTTTTGCTTTCGCTTCTTGGTCGCGCAATTTCGCCAACCAATCACCAAAAGGGGATTTGCCTGTTGGAGTGATGTATTCACGAATTTTGATCCCAATCGCCGCCGTGGGTTTATTGCTCATACGCTCCCAACCCTGAAATTTTGTGCCCCTGGGCGAGTTTGGTGAGGAGGGGATGCAAATCTGCCATCAATGCCAGTTCGGCCTGAATGCGGGCCTTCCAGCCTAACTCCAGTGGGGCCATGAGATCGCTCAATTGCTCGCCGTCGAAAATCATGCGTTGGAGGATGCCGTCCACGAAGCTTTGTAGGGCGGCAGCGGCCAGCCCGTGCTTGACGGCGATGGCGGCCAACTCCCGAGCGTCCTTTTCCGTCTTGAAGCGAGTGTAGCCGTCGCGGATGGCTTTTTCGCTGAGACCTTCGCCCACCTTGAGCGTGTTGATGTAGGCGGCGATGTCCTCACGCTCGTTCATGAACTTGGCATCGGATTGAATAATGCCGATGAGCTGCTCGCGGCTCATCTTCTGCTTATCAGGAGTCTGCTGGGAGAAGCGGGCGATGAGGCCCATGATGTAGTCGTAATCAATGACGGCGGAGGCGAAGAGCACGAACTCGAAATCAAGCTGGTCCACGTCCTCCACCCTGGGCTTGTCATCGCCTGGGGGGTGGGGCTTAAGAGCCTGCTCATAATCTTTTCAACAGCAGGTATAAAAAAGCCAAATCGACCATTTGCAGACTGTTGTTCAGTAGCCGCTCGCAGTTCTTCCAAAGGCGGCGGCATTTTTCCAACCAGCCAAAGGAACGCTCAACGATCCAACGCTTCGGCAGAACCACGAAGGAGTGGAGTTCGTTGCGTTTGACTACTTCCACGACAGCGTTGGGAATAATCGTCGCCACCCCTTGGGCGAACGGCTCCCCAGTGTAGCCGCTATCGACCAACACCATCTTCACTTCGGATACGTCTTCCGGGCTGCAAGACAGTGCCAGCAAGGCGCCTTGACGGTCAGTTACATTCGCTGTGGTGATGGCAATAGAATGAGGGAACCCATTGGTATCCACGGCAATGTGACGTTTGATACCAGACACCTTCTTGCCCGCATCGTAACCCTTTTCCTCTGCGGTATCCGTGTTCTTCACACTCTGCGCATCGGCAATTAGGAGCGAGGTCTTCTCCGTGCGACCATCGGCCAACCGTGCAGCAACGACCTGCTCCCGCAACAGGTTTTCCAGCAGGCTAGGCTGGTCAGCAAATGGCTTCGCGCCCCATTGGCGGAAGTATGTGTAGACCGTGTGGAAGGGTGGGTAGTCCTTTGGCAGCATTCGCCACTGGCAGCCACTTTTCAGCACGTATAGTATTGCGCAAAAAATATCGTACAAATCCAATATCCTCGGCTTTGTCACACGCCGGAAGCCCTCTAGCTTCGGACGGATGGCTTCAAATTGCTCACGGGTAATATCGCTGGGGTAAGTAGTACGCTCTTTCATCAGCGCTCCATCAGAAAATTTTTGTGTAACACGACAAAAGATTATGAGCAGGCTCTAAGGCGTCGGGCGGTCTCCAGATAGGCACTACGGAAGCCGAGCAGATTTTCCTTGGGTAGGATGTGCTCGATAGTGGCGGCGTGGTCGTCGGTAAGGTCGGTGTATTGGTCGAGCTGGGTCTTGATCCGCTGCACTTCCTTAAAGTGGGTGATAAAAGCGGCGCGGGCTTCGTCGCCCTTGAGATTCGGCACGGCCTCGGGGGTGCAGTCGAGGCTCTGGGTTTTCATGAAGTCGTCCAGCTTCTTCACAGCGTTTTGCAGTTTTTCAATGACCACGGGGGCCTTGTCCACCAGCCAGATTTCTCGGGCCTGCGGGCCGGTCTTTTCACCGGAGAAAAGGGCGATGGCAGCATCCACGGCTTCCTGCTGCTGACGGAAGTCAAGGATGTTGCCGTAAGGCTTGATGCCGTTGAGTACACGGTTGGTGCGTGAGAATGCCTGAATCAAGCCGTGGTGCTTGAGGTTCTTGTCCACGTAGAGCGTGTTCAGGTATTTGGAATCAAAGCCAGTGAGGAGCATGTCCACCACGATGGTGATGTCGATTTTCTTCGCATGGGGCAGGTCGGCATTGGGCCACTGCTGATCCTTGATGCGTTTTTGCACATCTTGATAGTAGAGGTCGAACTCGCCGATGGTGTGATTGGTGCCGTAGCGGGTGTTGTAGTCGGCGAGGATGGACTTGAGGGCTTCCTTTTTCCGCTCGGGTTCGACTTCGTTGTCCGCCTTTTCCTGCGGCAGGTCTTCCTGGATCTGCTTCACATCGGGATTCCCCTCGGCGGGCGGTGAGAAGACGCAAGCGATATGGAGCGGCTGAAAATCGGGGTCGATGCGCCGCTTTTCCTCCTGAATGGAGATGAATAGGCCATGGTATTCGATGGCGTCATTGATGGAGGCGGTAGCGAGCAGGGCATTGAACCGGCGTTGGCCCGTAGCGGCGTCGTGCTTGGCGAGGATGGCATCAATGACGGCCTTCTTTGCCAGGGCCTCGCCAGGCTTGGGCACCTTTTTGCCTTCGGGTTTGAAGTAATCGACGTGGAAGCGGAGGACGTTCCCGTCCTCGATGGCATGGGTGATGGTGTAGGCGTGGAGCTGTTTCTGGAAGAGATCAACGGTGGTTCGGATGGAAGCCTTTTCCCCTTCGATCTGCTGATAGCTGGAGTTTTTCTCGAAGATGGGCGTACCGGTGAAGCCGAAGAGCTGGGCCTTGGGAAAGAACTCTTTGATAGCCTTGTGGTTCTCACCGAATTGCGAGCGGTGGCTCTCGTCGAAGATGAAGACGATGCGCTTGTCGCGGAGCGGTTCCAACTGTTCCTTGTAGGTCTGCTTGCCGGCCTTTTTGTTCTGCTTGTTGCGTGTGCTGTTTTCATCCAGCGCGAGGCCGAGCTTTTGGATGGTGCAGACGATAACCTTGTCGGCGTAGTCATCGGAGAGAAAGCGGCGTACTAGAGCGCCGGTGTTGGTGTTTTCCTCGACGCAGCCTTCCTGGAATTTATTGAACTCCTCGCGGGTCTGCCGATCGAGGTCTTTGCGATCTACGACAAAAAGACATTTCTCGATGTCGGAATTATCTTTCAGGAGGGTGGAGGCTTTGAAGGAGGTGAGCGTTTTGCCGCTGCCAGTGGTGTGCCAAATGTAGCCGTTGCCGCAGTTCTGATGGATACAGTCCACAATCTGCTTAACGGCGTAGACCTGATACGGGCGCATCATCATGAGTTTTTGCTCGCTGGCAATGAGCACCATGTAGCGGCTAATCGTCTGGCCGAGAGTGCATTTGACGAGGAAGGTCTCGGCGAAACTGTCAAGGTGGGTGATCTTTTTGTTGTTCTCGGCGGCGAACTGATAGACAGGCAGGAAGCGCTCGTCGGCATTGAAAGCGAAGTGGCGGGCGTTGTTGTTGGCGAAATACCAGGTTTCGCTGCGGTTGCTGACGATGAATAGCTGGAGGAAGCAGAGAAGGGTTTTGGTGTAGCCGTTGCCGGGGTCGTTCTTGTAATCGACGATCTGCTCCATGGCCCGGCGCGGGCTGATGCCGAGGGTCTTCAGCTCGATCTGCACGACGGGCACGCCATTGATGAGCAGAATGACATCGTAACGGTGGTGGCTATTGTCCGTGTTAATGCGAAGCTGGTTGATGACCTCGAAGGTATTTTTGCACCAGTCCTTGATATTGACCAAGGTGTAGTTCAGCGGTGTGCCATCGTCGCGGGTGAAGCTGTTGCGCTCGCGGAGGGTGCGAGCGGCGGTGAAGACATCGGGCGTAGTGATTTCTTCCAAAAGACGCGGAAATTCGCTCGGTGTTAGGGTGACGCGATTGAGCGCCTCGAATTTCTCGCGAAAATTCTGCTCCAACGCGACCCGATCGCGGATGTCCGGGCGATAGCTGTATTTTAGCTCCACCAGTTTTACGATCAATTCCTGTTCGATTTTTTGTTCAGTCATCTTCCCATTCGCTATAGCCAAAGCTATAAACAGCAATTTCCTATGCTGATGATGAATTGTTTCTTTAACAATAAATTGCGATTATAGCGATCGCAATTTTTATTTTCCGCCGTCATTCTCTGCCAACATTCAGAGTGGGATGGAAATACCACAATTTCGATTTCTATTTTGAAACGATCAGACTTTCAAACGAGCAAAAAAAATTTACGCGGTTGCTTGAAATCTTATGCCAAACCTGAATTGATTACCCAGGAACAAGAGGTATGGCAGATGGTTGTGAGTGAAAAATATGAGTATCGTTGATGCCAATATTGTTTTGCGCTATCTCCTAGGGCCTGTTAACACTAACTGAACATATCTAAAATTAGGCCAAAAGTGATAAA
>CAUYTW010000031.1 GCA_963575715.1 Gammaproteobacteria bacterium
CAGGCTGGCAGCCGGGAAAGACCGGCTCCTAATTCTGAAAACCGCCCGCTTTCCTACGGCTAAAGCCGGGGTGGCTCTCTCGCGGGCATTTGGTGACATTACCATTCGTAAACAAGCCGAAACCGAGTTAATCAAGGCAAAGGAAGCAGCCGAGGCTGCCAACCGGGCCAAAAGCGTTTTTCTGGCGAACATGAGCCACGAATTGCGTACTCCCATGAATGCCATTATTGGCTTCGCCCAAATCATGGAACGCGATCCGAGCATCTCCGCTGAACAACGCAAAAATCTTGCCACGATCAACCGCTCTGGTCATCACCTGCTGACGTTGATCAACAATATTCTTGAAATTTCTAAGATTGAATCTGGCCGTCTGACAACGACCATGGAATCCATCGACCTGCCGGGTTTTCTCGACAGTGTGATGGAACCCGCAACGCCCATTGCCATGCAAAAAGGTCTGTTACTACGCCAGGAACAGACAACCGAACTACCGCAGCGCATTGCCAGCGACATCGGCAAGTTGCGCCAGATCCTCGCCAATTTGCTTGTCAATGCCATCAAATTCACCCGGCAAGGTGAAATTGTCTTGAGCGTTGGCGTGCTCAGGAAAAAAAACCAACATAGTGCGATCATCGAATTTGCTGTGCGCGATACTGGCTTCGGCATCGCCGCTCAGGATCTGGATCGCATTTTCTCGGCTTTTTATCAAACTGAGGCCGGTATTCGTCAAGGGGAAGGTACTGGACTGGGACTTGCCATCAGCCGCGAATATGCTCGCCTGCTTGGCGGCGAATTGACGGTCGAGAGCACCTTCGGCGTTGGTTCGACCTTTCGTCTCATCGTGCCGGTGACTTTTTTGACCGAGGTGCCACCTGCACCTACACCGCGTGGCCGGGTGCTTCACCTGAGTGCCGGCGAGCCTTCCTACCGCGTTCTCGTCGCCGAGGATGAGCCGCTGAATCAAAAATTAATTACGTTTTTACTCGAAAATGTTGGATTTACGGTCAACATGGCTAGTAACGGACAGACGGCGGTCCATTTGTTTCAACAATGGCAACCACAATTCATCTGGATGGACATGCGTATGCCGGTCATGGATGGACTCGCGGCCACACGAGCGATCCGCGCCCTGCCGGGGGGTCGGGAGGTGCCCATCGTCGCCTGCACGGCCTCGGCCTTTGAGGAGGATCGCCGAGAAATGTTAGCGGCAGGATGCAATGATGTAACAACTAAGCCATTGGAAGAAGGTCAACTTTTTGCGCTGATGGAGCAACTTCTAGGCGTGCGTTTCGACCGCGAAGCGAGTGAAGACGCCACGACGGCGGCGGTGCCCGAAGATGCTGACTTCACCGCGTTATCCACAGTGACCTCGCAACGACTACGCCAAGCTGCCATTAGTCTCGATGCGGAGAGCGTGCGCGCCATCGCTATTGAGCTAAATGACAGCCACCCAGCCCTCGCGCGCAAGATCCTCGATCTTGTCTATGGTTATCGTTTTGACACGCTGGAACATTTGCTGAAAATCCCATGAAGCATTATTGGGCATCCTTTCACGCTTATATCGAAGCGCGCCAGCTCAGGGAACGGGTATTGATTTTCGCTGCCACGGTGGGCGTAGTAATGACATTGTTGAATTCCTTGCTGTTCGACCCATTATTCGCCCGCATTCATGCCCTGCGGAATACGATTTCCCAGCACCAGTCTAATATCGCCGCGCTTACGGAGCAGAGCCGTACCCTGATTAAACTGGCACGCGAACCGCTAGATACCATGGATCAAGATCGACTACGGGCACTCGAACATGATCTGGCGCAAATAAATATTTCATTCAATGAATTATTACAGCATCAAGTTTCTTCGCAGCAAATGACTGCCCTGCTGGAAGATGTGCTACAACATAATCAAAAACTGCATTTGGTTGCACTAAAAACATTACCAGTAACTCAATACACAACCACTCCAGAACCCGTAGTCGGCACCCAGCCAGCTAAAATAGCGCCTCCCGAGCCGGTGATCCACAAGCACGGAGTGGAATTCACGGTCGAGAGTAACTACGCTGAACTTCTTACTTATTTAAGCGCGTTGGAAAATTTGCCCTGGCAATTCTTTTGGGGAGATTTGCGCTTTTCGGTCGAGGATTATCCCCGCGAGCGCATCACGCTGACACTGTATACATTAAGTATCGAGCGCGCCTGGTTACGCATGTAAATAATGGCAACGAACGCTGCAAATCATAAAAAAAGTTTAATTGTTGGCGCATTTTCGGCGGGAATCGTTGCCATTCGCCATTTGTCCACCTTTCTAGACGCACAGGAAATCATTTTCCAACCAACGGACAAGGATGCAACCCGCCTGAATTTTGTTGTGGGTTGGGGGGAAAAGGAGAATGCTCGGGAGGCAAAAATTTATGCACGGACACATCATCTTCCTTATATCCGTTTAGAAGATGGTTTTATCCACTCAACCGGGCAAGGCGTTCTAGGCGCAGCGTCGTGTTCGATGGTAATGGATCGGCAAGGTATTTATTACAACACGCAACAGCCCTCAGATCTCACAACGCTGATTATTGAGGAATCGCAATGGTTCAACGAAAAAATTCACGCGCGCGCGCGTGCAGCAATGCAACGTATCATCGCCAGTCATATTTCAAAATATAACAATTCGCCGTTGTGCCTCAAAAAACTGGCGTTACCGCCAGGAAAAAAAATTCTGATTGTCGATCAAACCGCCGGTGACCTGTCCCTGCGTTATGGTGGCGTAACTCCCAATACTTTTGATGAAATGCTGACCGCTGCACGATCCGAACATCCTGACGCAGCCATTTTAATAAAAACACATCCCGACGTAATTGCCGGTTATAAAAAAAGCTGTTTCACAAGCAAATTTTTTAAGCAACCTACTATTCATCTTGTTGGCGAGCGAGTGAATCCACTGGCGTTGATTGAACAATGCGATCAAGTGTACGTTGCGACATCGCAAATGGGATTTGAAGCCCTGATGGTCGGAAAGCCGGTCACTTGTTTTGGTCTGCCATTTTACGCCGGCTGGGGATTGACTGACGACCGGACGACGAGACTACCTCAAGAGTACCGTTCACGAACCCTGGAACAGATTTTTGCCGCCGCTTATTTACGCTATTCGCGCTATGTCCACCCCGATTACGGCGAATGCTGCGAACTTGAGGATATCCTCGACTATTTCGAGGAACAATATCGTTTTTTTGCCGAAAACGCTGGACGTTTATTTTGTTTCGGGTTTACCTTATGGAAACGTAACTATATTCGCAATTTTTTGCGTTCGCCGGACAACCAGATTATTTTTGTACGCCATGCGCAGCATGCCTTGAAAAAAGGTTTTAATAGTGATTGCCGGATTATTACCTGGGGCAATCGTGCCGACCAGCACGCAGAATACTTGGCGGTACGTTTCGGAGTGCCGATTTGGCGCATTGAAGATGGTTTTATTCGTTCCACCGGTTTAGGCTCGGATTTTATCGCACCCGCCTCGCTGGTGGTGGACAAAGAAGGCATTTATTACGATCCAGCGCGAATTAGTAGCCTAGAACGTATTTTGGAAAATACGTCATTTGATGAACAACTATTGGACCGTGCGCGCAAATTACGACGATTATTACTCGCAGGCCAAATTAGCAAATACAATGTCGGATGTCGTTTTGATCGTTCGGTGATCACCGCGCGAGCCGGGCAGCCGGTTATTCTCGTACCCGGTCAAGTAGAAAATGATGTTTCCATTCGTAAAGGTTGCCGCGACATCAATACCAATGCCAATTTGCTGATTCATGTTCGTGAAAAAAATCCTGATGCTTTTATTATTTTCAAGCCACATCCTGATGTAGAAAGTGGCAATCGTGGCGGTAAAGTAGCCAATGCGCTGTTGACGCGTTACTGCGACCTGATTGTTAGAGATGTTAGCATTACTGATTGCTTGGCAGTCGTCGATGAAGTTCACACAATGACTTCCTTGGTTGGTTTTGAGGGCTTGTTGCGAGAATTAAACGTCACGGTGTACGGCTTGCCATTTTATGCCGGTTGGGGTTTAACGACCGATTATTATCCAAGCGCACGGCGAACCCGGCGCCTATCGTTAGATCAATTGATCGCAGCAACCTTGATTTTGTATCCGCGTTACATTAACTGGAAAACCGCAGCATTCACCACGCCGGAATTCATCATCGGCGATCTGACCAGGCAATTGCACCATCAGGGCGGAAAAAAAACTAATAATATTCCCTGGCTGTGGCGTAAAGCCAAACAGTTTGGTTATGTGTGGAAAGGGTTATTTTTTCGATAAATTTAGGAATTACACGGTTGAATTTATAATTCTATACACTTACACAGTCTTACTGTAAAAAAAAATCCCGCTACTTACGGGATTTTTGCGTTTTTACGCATGGAAATTAATTATTTTGATACGCTTTCTTCTACCGAAGTAATAGTGAATTCAATTACGGACGATCCACCAAGAGAAGCCTTGGTCGTGGAAGAATTATTCACTACTTGAGCGATTTTTAACGCAGCGAAATTTCTTCCTCGCAAGTCTGACTCTTGACCCAGGCGCTTCAAATAGCGTGGAATAAGAGCCGGGAGTAGGGCGCGTCCGCGAATCCATAATCGCTCCTCCAAACCTTCGATGGAAAACGCAGTAATCCATAATCCTTCGAGACTTTGTCGAGCAAAGGCGCGTAAATACCGTGAATATCCATGACGATGAGACAATCCTTCAGAGAGAGTTAAAAATAATTGACGGCGATTGCGTAATTGCCGATCTCGCTCCATGATTTCGTTCGATAAATTAGCTGTTGCTTTTCTTGAAGCCAGATTAGCCACAAGAATATTAACTTGTGCTTGTTGATTATCAAGAGTTGTTTTAAATTCTATTTCTTGTTGGCGCAAATTATTTTCTATTTTGAGAGTATAGATATAAAATGCGAATATTCCGACGATTACCAGAAATAGCCCAGTGATCATCTGAAAAGCAGAAAGTAATGATTTGCGTTTACGGAACGCGGGATTATAAAGATTGATTGAATTATTCACGATTAGGGCTTAGAGGGTAATCGTAATGCTGCACCTAACGTTAGCAAGCATTCGGCCTGTTGTTCCACGCTACTTAATTCAGGCATTTCGTCGAAATCAAAAAATACCTTCAGAGAGGCACTCGACACTGGTAACGATAAGTTATTCGCTAGATAATCTTCCAAGCCGCATTCAGGGGGAATCACGGCAAGTACCAAACGGCTCAATGCAATGGAACGAAATTGTCGATCAAAATAATCTATCGCACGTTGTACATCGAGGGCCAAACGCTCGAAGCCAACCTGTTGTTGTTCAGGGCTATGGAGAAAAACTTGCAGCAGATTTACTTCGGTACGTCGTGCAAGATAGAGTTTGCCATCGCAGGTGAGGGTAAGTAGACCGCCTGAGGAGTCAAGACTGAGTAAGGCTAGACCACGTTCAGGCTCTTCAATAAGTGTGGCCAAATTGCGTTGGGCGAGTTCAGGAATATCAATGACCGAAAGCGGGAAACCTGCTTCCTCAATGAGCCGCTGACGCTCGGCGAGTAAATTATTCCGCACTACTGCAACGTACAGATGGACCGAACGGGTAGGGGCAAAACTATCCGCAGGTACTGGTAGGACATCAAGTGTAGCGGTATCCACGGGATAATCGAGCTGGTCCTTGATACTCCAACGTACCGCTGCCCGGATTTCCTCTTCTGGGACATTGGGGGCCTCGACAAGCAGTAGTTGATATTCACCCGTGTTGAGTAGACCAACGGTTTTGCGACCACGGGCGCGGACTTCCCGTGCGAGACGTTTCAGTATATCCGCAGCGCCTTCGGTACCACGAGTTTGGCAAAATGTGATGCGTGGCTTGCCGTTGGCGACAGGGTAAACATCCACCACGCTCACCCGATCCGTCCACACTTGGACAGCAAGCCAGCCTTGCACTACCTTCGATTGAGAAAACCAACCCACGGGCTTGCCTTTGGAGTCTGTGGCTAATACTCGGTGGTCTGCCTTCCCTAGCAGGCTCTAGCGTATTGCCGCGCCGTACGGTTCGCGCTTCATTAACACCAATTAGGAGTTACGCAATTGAAAAATAGGTTCAACATTTTCAATCGATTGTAAAAGATAATTCTTTAGTGACTTTCTATCGGAATCAAACGGTTAAAGTTCAACTGCGTAACTCCTAACCAATGATCGTTGAATAAAATCGTAGATGATAAGAGCGTTCCATCAAATTTATTTTAGCAGGTGGAGCTGTATCCGTGGTGGATTCAAGGACGACTTGAAATATGGCCCTCACGGAATTGCCAGGTACGAGTAATATGCAGAATGTCGGTATCCGCGCGGATATTTGAGGGAAAAGGCGCGAATGGTGCAGACATCCGAACAATACGAATCGCGGCATCGTCCAACAGCTTTTGTCCAGAGCCGCGAACCACGGTGATATCGCGGACTTCGCCATCGGGATCCACGGCCACATCGAGGATTAAACCGCCGTGAATTTCTTGGCGTCGTGCGTCAATGGGATAATTAAGATTACCGATTCGTTCCACCTTTAGCCGCCACGCCTCCATGTAGGCGGCATATTTATATTCCTGGGTACTGGCGTTGATGTACCTGCTGCGTGGGCGCTCGGAAGTGACCCGAGGATTGGCGCGTGGCTCGAATACAAGGTTGACGATTGCCTTCCCGCTGGCAATCAGCTCGGCGGCGCTATGTCGAACTTGTCTTGGAGTATCTAGTATCGAGTCAGTGCGGTGTGGAAGGGAAACCAGCGGCGGCGTTGACTTAGTAACCGATGGCGGCGTGGCCCGTGGGCGGCGGGGCAGCGACTGGAGGGTTGATTGAGGGATAGGCGCTGGTAGTGGGGTCGCGGTGGGGAGAGGGCGAGGACGGCTGACATGCTCTACTTTTTTAGTGGTACCACTTCCGTGCTGGCTAACTTCCGCGAGATAGTCAAACTTTTTTACAGCTGCAGAATCACGGTAATTCACCAGAATGACTTCCAAGGCACTAACCGTTGGACGCCGAGGCAGGTCGAATCGTATTAGGAAGATCCCGATGAGATGCATCAGCAGGGAGATAATCAGCGATAGGTCAAATTGACGTTCAGTAATTGACCAAGGTAATCGACCGATGGCATATCTATGTTCTTTTGTGGGCATATAGTTATCAATATTCCCTTGACATAAGACTGCTTATAGAGTTACCAATTCAAATGCGTAACTGCTAATTTTTATAAGCAATCCAACGCTTCTTGCAATCGTTGCACGGATATTACTTCCAAACCCTCTGGATTTTTTTTAGGGACATTGGCGCGAGGGATGATGGCGCGAGTAAATCCATGCTTAGCGGCCTCACGAAGACGTTCCTGGCCTCCAGGAACCGGTCGGATTTCGCCGGAGAGACCTACCTCGCCGAACAAAACCAAATGATGAGAGAGTGGTCGATTGCGCAAACTGGAAAGAACCGCCGCCAATACCGGCAAATCGGCGGCAGTTTCACTCACACGAACCCCGCCAACTAAATTTACGAAGACATCTTGATCATAGGTAATTACCCCGCAGTGACGATGCAGCACCGCCAGGAGCATCGCCATTCGGCTTGGGTCCAGACCCAGGCATACACGGCGCGGAGTAGGCGAATGGGACTCGTCCACTAGGGCTTGAACCTCAACGAGTAGCGGACGTGTCCCCTCCCGAGCTACTAACACCACGCTACCTGGGGCTTCTTCCTCGCCTCGGGACAGAAAAATCGCTGATGGATTACTCACTCCACGCAATCCACGTTCGGTCATGGCGAAGACGCCGAGTTCGTTGACCGCGCCAAAACGATTTTTGATTGCCCGCACCACGCGAAAGGTGCTACCGGTGTCTCCCTCGAAATAAAGAACCGTATCAACCATGTGCTCCAAGACTCTTGGCCCTGCCAAGATGCCTTCCTTGGTCACATGACCAACGAGAAATAGCGCGGTGCCGGTGCCCTTAGCGTAGCGAACCAACTGGGCGGCGCTTTCTCGCACTTGCGACACGGAGCCGGGAGCTGAATGCAACAGCTCGGTATAAACCGTCTGGATTGAATCAATCACCATTACCCGAGGCTGGGGAGCAGTACGCGCCGCAGCAAGTACCGCCTCGATGCGTGTCTCGGCCAGAACGGGGAGTTCCACATCACCCAGCCCTAACCGTCGCGCCCGCATGGAAACTTGTCGCAGAGATTCCTCACCGGTCACGTAGAGAACTAACAAACGAGCATGAAGATTCGCCAAGGTTTGAAGCAGCAAGGTGGATTTTCCAATTCCAGGGTCTCCGCCAATCAGAATCACCGATCCTTCCACTAAACCACCTCCCAAGACGCGATCCAGTTCATCTAGGCCGGTGTAGCTACGAATCTCTTCGCCGATATCCACCCGCGCCAGTGATTGTATATTTCCTTCGCTAACTCCAATTGTCGCGAAGCGCGACAACTTAGCCGGCGTACCTGAAGTTTCGACCGTTTCCTCCAGGGTATTCCAGGCACCACATTCAGAACATTGGCCAGCCCATTTGGGAAATTTACCTCCACATTCCCGACATTCATGGATTGTTTTGACATGCGTCATGATCTACTCTTCTAATTATTTTAACCCAGGTTATGGATTATCTTGGTAATGCGATTACGGTGGAGTTTGTTTATAATTATTTGATTTAATAATAAATTAATTCTGTCATATATGGTGAATACTGATTTCAATGATATTCTACTCATTCAAGAGATGTATTTAATTCTAAAATTTATTTACCAAGTATCGCCACTTATAATCATTTTCTAAAACAGGTACTATCGTAGTGAATACGAAAAATTGGAAAATGTCAGATTTTTACGTAACTCCTACGTTTTAGGAGTTACGCAGTTGAACTTGTCGCTCTATAAAAGGATTGAGTTTTTCTGTCATTCTGCGCGGAGGTCGCGTTAGGGCGTGTTCACAGTAAAGGAGATTGAAAAATGATTTGTTTTATGCTAAACGGAACTCACAGGAGCCAGAGATAAGTATAGCTAAAGAACTATAAAATGGTAATAAAAAGTTCTTCAACGGAACATCGTTTTTGTCTACGAATAGCTTTTAGTTGTGCCCACTTATGTTCGATGGGATTTAGATCAGGAGAATAGGGTGGCAAGTATTCCAGAATATGTCCACTATCCTTAACCG
>CAUYTW010000032.1 GCA_963575715.1 Gammaproteobacteria bacterium
AACCGCCCGCTTTCCTCCCTGCCCGGCTAAAGCCGGGGGCTTCTCGCGGGCATTTAGTGAAATAAAACGCATCAATCCCAATTTGACCAGTCTAAGCCACAAAATATCGTGGCTACATTGCAACAAAGTACCAGACTCACTTTGGGGCGTTTCTTCCTGCCTGTCGGCAGATAACCCCTAAGCTCTGAAAGCGGCAGATGTAAACAATCTAGGTCTACGCAAAAATCTATGACTCAATCCTCGGCATATCCCGTAGTAATGTGTTTTTCAGGTCATGACGCCACAGCGGGCGCTGGACTCGCGGCGGATATTGAGACCCTCATGAGTTTAGGCTGCCATCCCAGTCCAGTAGTAACCACCATTACCGTACAGGATACTGTCGATGTGAAAAGCTTTACTCCGATTGTATCCAGCTTGGTTATGAATCAGGCGCGGGCCGTATTGGAAGACATGACGGTATCCGCCATCAAGATCGGCATGGTGGGAAGCGTAGAGAATGTAGAGGCGATCCATGCCATCTTACGTGATTATCCGACCTTGCCCGTAGTCCTGGATCCCATTCTGCGGGCGGGAGGGGGTACCTTGCTAACTGATGATGAGCTAGTGCAGGCCATTGCTGATCTGTTGCTACCCTTGGCCACGGTGCTTACACCGAATAGCCAAGAAGCAAGGGCCTTGGCACCTGCCGCCGATACGCTTGACGCCTGCGCACATCAAATTTTGGAGCGGGGTTGTCATTATGTCCTCATCACCGGAACCCACGAGCGCACAGAACAGGTAATCAATACCCTCTACAGCAACAACCGTACCCTGGAAAGCTTTTCCTGGAATCGATTACCACAAATTTACCATGGCTCAGGTTGTACCCTGGCATCGGCCATCGCCGCTTTATTGGCACAAGGCTTGTCTCCTCTCACCGCCGTCCGCGAGGCTCAGGAATTCACCTGGACGGCCCTGCATCAAGGCTATCGTCTTGGAATGGGACAATTTCTGCCGGACCGTCTTTTTTGGGCGCGAAGTAAATCTAATTTTGATTCCATTACAAGGAATGGTCGGCCACTACAATGTCAATAAAAATCAATCATCAGCGAGGCGTGGTACTGATCCTCGCGTTGGTCATTCTTTTAGTAATGACTATGATTGGCGTGAGCGCCATGCAGAGTAGTACTCTAAATGAAAAAATGGCCGGAAACATGAATCAACGGAACATGGCGTTTCAGGCAGCGGAAGCTGCCTTGCGCGCCGCTGAGAGTTTTTTGGAACCGGAAACATCACTCCCCACATTTGATAACACTGGCGCGAACATTGGCTTGCGACCAGCGATTTCTAATTTTAATGTCAATTTAATGAACTATTGGTTGAATGTTTATGACTGGATTGCCACGAATGGCGGAAATGACGCAGGATCGGTATTATATACTGGGACATGGGATCCAGCCTTGGATATTCAATCGCGTTATGTAATCGAGCGGCTTCCTTTTATTACGATGAGTTGTATCTTGGTAGGTTCCAATTCAGCAGGTTCTATCATCGCTCCTGTTACTAATTATTGGTATCGAATTACCACGCGCGGAATGGGCGGCATCGATAACGCAGTGGTAATATTGCAGGCCAATTATCGAAAATCTTCGGTGGGCACTTCCATAAATTTGACCACCGGTAATGGTAATTCCTGTCAGAGCACCGCTGCTGCGGCGTCAGGTCGCCAGTCATGGACACAGCTACGTTAAATTTAGGCAGGGTGCGTAGAAATGACTCAAATTGATCGATACGCGGTAATGGGGAATCCTGTCGCTCATAGCAAGTCTCCTGCGATTCATTCCGCATTTGCTCGTCAAATGAAACAATCGTTTGTTTATACCGCTATTCTTGTCGAGCACAGTGTCTTTCCCACTGCGGTGGCTGAATTTCACGCTGCGGGAGGAAAAGGACTCAACGTTACTATCCCTTTCAAAGCCGACGCCTATGCTCTCTCCACGATTCGCGGTCCTCGGGCCATACGTGCCAGAGCGGTAAATACATTGAAATTTCTCGTGAATGGCGACGTATACGGAGACAATACTGATGGCGTGGGCTTGATTCGCGATCTTGTCGATAATCTAGGCATATCGTTGACCGGAATCCGATTATTGATATTAGGTGCGGGAGGTGCTGCGCGCGGGATTTTACAGCCGTTACTCAGCACAGAACCGAAAAAAATTTTCATCGCTAATCGCACTCCCGCGCGTGCTCAAGAATTGGCTATTTGTTTTGCCGATTTGGGTCCAGTAGTTGGGGGCGGCTTTGATGAGCTATTAAATGAACATTTCGATCTCGTCATTAACGCCACGAGTGCCAGCCTGGAGGGTGAAGTTCCTCCCTTGCCTGATGATGTTCTTGCTGATGGAGCTTGGTGCTATGACCTGATGTACTCCACCGCTCTTACTCCATTTCAACTCTGGGGTATCCGCCACGGTGCAGTCAGGGCCGAGAATGGCCTGGGAATGCTGGTAGAACAAGCAGCCGAGGCATTTTTTATTTGGCGTGGAATGCGCCCTGACACCGCAGCGGTTATTCGCGAATTAAAAAGTGGTCAGGTTGATTCAGAATTATTATGAAATAAGAGAGCGAATTATCAAATGAGTATGTTTACCGATGAAGTTTGAAGTAGGAGTAGCACTGATTACGGCGATGCTGGTCACAGCCCTGGTAAGTTTGGTGGCATTAGATTTGGCTACGCGTCAACAATTAGATATTCGTCGGGTCGGTAATCTCCTGAATTATGACCAGGCACTGCTTTATAACCAGGGCATGGAGGATTGGGCAGCTCAAATTTTGGCTCGTGATGCCGCGATGGGGGAAGTTGATCATTTGGGAGAAGCCTGGGCGATGCAACTTCCACCCCTGCCGGTGGATGGAGGAGAACTAGCCGGAGAATTGCTCGATCAACAGGGGCTGTACAACCTGAACAATTTAATCAACGGAGCAATCATCAACGTCAATGAAATAGAACGTTTTCGGCGGTTACTCATGGTTTTGGAGTTACCACCTGAATTAGCTGAAGCCTTGGCAGATTGGCTTGATCCCGATCAGGAACGGCGCTTTCCCGGGGGAGCCGAGGATCAGGAATATCTGTTGGCGCAACCTCCCTACCGCGCCGCTAACAATCTCCTGCATAGCGTAAGCGAACTGCGGTTGGTGAAAGGATTTTCTTCCGATGCCTATCGGCGAATCGCACCATTCGTCACCGCCCTGCCCGACCCTACTCCAATCAACGTCAATACCGCCCCTCTTCCCGTAATTTTGGCGTTGGTTCCCGATCTAAGGATCACCGACGCCGAAGCGTTGATTGAAGGTCGAGGAGCGCAGGGTTATCGGGATATCCAAACATTCATCAGCCAGCCGTCACTCGCTGGCCGGACTGCGAATTTGAGTCAGGGAACCGGTATTTCCGTGAAAAGTAATTGGTTTTTAGCCCATGGACGCGCCACCATCGGCTACTTATCGGTAGAATTTTATAGTTTGCTCTTTCGTGACAAAGGGCGGGTAATGTCAGTGCGGCACAGCCAGGGAATTTTATGATCCGGCTGCGTAGCGATTAAGCGATTATTGGAAAGTCGCCAAGACTTTATCGATTTTCGTCTGCGATAAAGTCTGGTGACAACTAGAGCAACCCGGGCTTGTCTTGCCGGTAGCGGTCGAGTTCCATCATAAGTATCTCGACGTGTTCCCGTTCCTCGGCTGCCAGCTCACGGTAGAGCTGCTCCTCAGTGGATCCTTTTTGAACTTGTGCCACACGCTCCGTGAAGAATTTCACGGCGCGCTCCTCAAAGGCAATAGCAATCCTGAAAAGATTGTTTGGATCTTCGGGATGATTAGTAAGTCCGGCATAAATTGCGGCGCGCTCCACCTTGAAGTTATCAGCGGGAGCGGGAATCTCGACATGATAGCGGCGGCCGAGTGTCGCCATGTGTTCCCTTTCCATCTCGGCGAACTTCTGGAATAGCTCCTTCAGTATTGGATCTTGTGTTTCTTGGATCGCACGGGTGTAGAAAGCCATGCCACCCAACTCGATTTCAAAGGCGATACGGATCGCCTCAAGCGCGGTAGCTTCCTCAATTTTGCGCGGGTCAAAAACTTTCAACACGCCACCACAGATCGGACACATCCCGTAAGGGAAGGCAAAACCCTCGCTCACTTTTCCGCATGATTCGCAACGCCACGCCAGTCGGGCGTCGGCGCAGCAGATATAGGCTTCATTTCCCTCAATGGTGTGATGGCATTTCGGGCACAACATATTCTCTCCTCTCGCTGGCTCAGTTTCTTCAACCATCATAGGAGCTGCGCCGCCCTGGTAGGCGACTAGAGTATTGAAGGCTGCTACGTCGGATGCAGTGATCGGCCATTGCTTGCCTAGTTGCAGATAGGTAGCAATCGACCTTGCAGCTCGTCGGCCAGCACCCATCGCCAAGATTACCGTGGCACCGCCAGTCACGATATCACCTCCGGCGAAAACACCGGGTAAATTGGTTGCCTGGGTCGAATCCGGCTTACCGTCGTCGGCGACGATGTTGCCCCATTTATTAAGGATGAGACCGGGAGTAGATTCAGTGATAATCGGGTTGGCCTTGGTACCAAGTGCAGAAATGACAGTATCACATTCAATATTGAAACGCTCGCCGGTAGGGATCGGCTTACGACGCCCTTTTTCGTCAGGTTCACCCAGCACCATTTTTTCGACCGTCATGCCGGTGACGTTCTCATCGGCATCGGTAAGAATTGCGATTGGCCCGTGGAGGAAGAAAAATTCGATTCCTTCTTCCTTGGCATGACGAATTTCCTCAATGCGGGCCGGTGCTTCGGCTTCGGAGCGACGATAGACGCACTTCACCAGCGGCGCCCCAAGCCGTTTCGCAACCCGCAGACAATCCATCGCGGTGTTGCCCGCGCCAACCACCACCACGCTCTTGCCAACGCGCACCGGGGTATCAAGATACGGGAATTTATCTCCTCCCATCAGATTAACGCGGGTGAGAAACTCATTGGCGCTATACACCGTGGCAGCGTTTTCGCCAGGTATGCCGATGAAACTCGGCGCGCCCGCACCAACACCAAGGAATACTGCGTCATAACCCATTTCAGTGAAAAGTTGGTGTACGGTGAAGGTCTTGCCCACAACTTTGTTGGTTTCGATTTTGACGCCGCGATCCTGTAATTGGCGAACTTCGCGGGCAATAATCTCCCGTGGGAGACGAAAGGAAGGAATGCCATACTGGAGCACGCCACCGACGACATGCAGCGCCTCGTAAACGGTAACATCGCAACCATATTTCACCAGATCCGCTGCGGCGGCCAGACCCGCAGGTCCAGAGCCGCAAATCGCCACCTTGCCAAGTTTTTTGTCGAATTTTGGCGGATTAACCTTGGGTAAGGGAGCGTTATCACCGACAAACCGTTCAAGACGACCAATGGCGACTGACTCAACTTTGCTGTTGATGATGCAGTGCGCTTCACATTGACTTTCCTGGGGGCAAACACGCCCACAAATGGAGGGAAAAGCGTTGGCCTCGCGGATGGCCGCCGCCGCGCCATCGAGGTCGCGTACTAAAAGATGGCGGATGAAGCGTGGGATGTCGATCTGGACGGGACACCCGGCAACGCACTTAGGACTGCCACACTGGATGCAGCGCTCCGCTTCCTGAAGAGCCAAATCCAGTGAATAACCGAGATTCACTTCTTTGAAATTTTGCGCACGCTCATGCGCGTCGCGCTCGGGCATGTGTCCTTGTTTTGGCGAAAGTTGTTTAATTTTTTTGTAGTTACGTTTTTCTTGCTCAAAGAGTATTTTCTCCAGATTGCAGATGTGGGTGTAATCGTCGCTGGCTTTCGCCTCTTGATCCTTAAAGCGCCGCTGACGGGCTAGTAGTTCTTGAAAATCTACCTGGTGACCATCGAAATCAGGCCCCTCGACGCAGGCAAACTTAATTTTCCCACCAACGGTCACGCGGCAGGAGCCACACATGCCCGTTCCATCAACCATGATGGTGTTGAGGCTCACCATAGTTTTCACGCCAAACGGTCGCGTCGTCTCGACGCAGGCGCGCATCATGGGCAGCGGGCCAATAGCCACTACCAGATCCGGGCGATCCTTTTCCAGGATCTCACCGAGCGCCGTCGTCACGAAACCCGGCTTACCATAGCTGCCATCATCGGTGCATACCACCAGGTCATCACAATAGGATCGAAATTTATCTTCCCAAAAAACGAGATTCCTAGAACGAAATCCGATAACACCCGTGGTCCGATTACCCGCTTCCTTGAACGCACGGAGCTGAGGATAAACCGGTGCGACACCAAGACCACCACCGACAAGAACCACATGCCCGATCTTCTCGATATGCTGTGGCAAGCCGAGCGGGCCGACGAAATCGGCGAATTGATCACCTTGTACATAGTCGTCGGCCATTTCTTTGGTAGTCTTCCCGAGTGCCTGAATGACCATGGTAATGGTTCCTTTCTCACGGTCGAAATCGGCGATAGTGAGCGGAATGCGTTCCCCACCCTCACGCAGGCGCAGCATGATGAAATGACCGGGCTGTGCCGCGCGGGCGACATCAGGGGCCAGAACTTCCCAGAGGAAGGTAGTTGCGGAAAAATTTTGGCAACGAACGATGGTGTACATGGAAGGGATATCCGACAATGGAATAGGTTTGTTTTTCTTGGCGTTGTTTTATTTATTATGGTACCGTTGAATAATCAAAGGATTCAATAGCTATCGTGTTCGTTTATTTTTCCAATTAGCGTAATTCATCGCATGATCGACCCGGCCTTTGTTCTTACTCCTCCTCCCGCGCCTGCGCATCTCACCGAACCGCCCAATGCTTCCCTCGAACACCTTGCGGGCAGCATCGAACGAATTACCTTTCACAATAAGGAAAACGGATTTTGCGTATTACGGGTAAAAATGCGCAGTCGCGCGGAATTGGTCACGGTTGTAGGCAACGCGGTTTCGGTGACGCCTGGCGAATATATCGACTGTGATGGTAATTGGGTCAACGACCGGAGTCACGGCCTGCAATTTGCTGCACGTTATTTGCGTCTAGTACCGCCGAGCACTCGAGAAGGAATCGAACGTTATCTTGGTTCTGGCATGGTGCGGGGAATTGGTCCCCATTTCGCCAAAAAGCTGGTTGCCGCTTTTGGCGAACAGGTTTTCTCGGTGATTGAACAGACCCCGGAACGTTTGCAGGATTTACCGGGCATCGGTCCAAAACGTCGCGGGCAGGTCGAACAAGCCTGGAATGAGCAAAAAGTTATCCGCGAAATCATGGTTTTTCTGCAATCTCATGGCGTGGGTACGGGACGCGCAGTACGCATTTACAAAACCTACGGCAATGACGCCATTGAACGAGTACGCGAAAATCCCTATCGGCTTGCTCTTGATATTAACGGTATCGGATTTAAAACCGCCGACGCCATTGCCATGCGTCTCGGCATCCCTATAGAGTCGTCGATCCGTGCGCAAGCCGGGGTGCGCCATGTCCTTCAGGAATATTCAGTCTCGGGTCATTGCGCTGCGTCACGGACGATTCTCATTGAATCGGCTACGGATTTACTCACCATTCCAGCACCGATCATTGAACAAGCGATTGATTCCGAGATGAGTGCGGGAAATATCATCGCGGAAGACATCTCCAGGGTTCCAAGCTTGTTTCTTACGCCTTTGTACCGTGCTGAAGTTGGGGTTGCTGCCCATTTATCGCGGCTGATGGCGGGCACGACGCCTTGGGAATCGGTAAATACTCGACAAGAACTTCCCAAGGTGGAGCGTAAAACGCGATTGACCCTTTCAGATTCACAACGTGCGGCGGTGGCGGAGGCGGTCAACGGCAAGGTGACAGTGATTACCGGTGGTCCAGGGGTTGGCAAGACCACGGTTGTCAATAGCATTTTACTGATTTTACGTTCCAGAAATGTCAAGGTGCTGCTCTGCGCACCAACCGGACGCGCTGCCAAGCGTCTGTCTGAGACGACGGGAATGGAAGCGCGGACTCTACACCGCACTCTGGAATTCGATCCCAATCAAAGAGGTTTCAAACGCAATGCCGACCATCCGCTTGATGCCGACCTTGTGGTACTGGATGAAACCTCAATGGTTGACGTGGTACTGATGAATCAACTCCTGCGCGCGCTGCCTTCGCGTGCTGCGTTGCTGATGGTGGGCGATGTCGACCAGCTCCCCTCGGTTGGACCCGGCCTGGTTCTTGGTGACATTATCGCTTCCGCTGCCATACCCACCGTGCGGCTCACTGAAATCTTTCGTCAGGCAACTGCTTCTCAAATCATCGTCAATGCCCATCGTATCAACCAAGGCCAGATGCCTGAGCGTCCCCATCCTGGTGAAAAAAGTGATTTTTACCTAATCTTTTGCAAAACCCCCGAGGAAATCCGTGAACGCTTGCTAGAGTCGGTAACCAAGCGAATTCCAGACCGTTTTGGTCTAGATCCAATCCGCGATGTGCAGGTGCTCACGCCGATGAATCGCGGTGCCTTAGGTGCGCGAAGTCTCAACGTTGAATTGCAAGGATTGCTTAATCCTTCAGGAGCGCCGCAGGTGGAACGATTCGGAAGCACCTATGCTCCCGGAGACAAGGTAATCCAGACCGTGAATAATTATGATAAGGAAGTCTTTAACGGCGATATTGGCACCATTACCCGCATTGATTCCGAAGAAAGTTTGCTTTGGGTAAATTATGATGGACGAGCCGTGGAATATGAATTTGCGGAGCTGGATGAGGTCGCTTTGGCCTATGCCACCACGATTCACAAAAGCCAGGGGAGCGAATACCCGGCGGTGGTCATTCCCCTGGCAACGCAACATTACATGATGCTGGAGCGTAACTTGCTCTATACCGCTGTTACCCGTGGTCGACGCCTGGTGGTGTTGGTCGTTCAACCCCAGGCGCTTGCTATCGCCGTAAAAAATTTGAATGCTCGTCAGCGCTTAACCAACTTACAGGCGCGCTTGAAGAAAATGCTGACACCTTAACAATTTAAGTTAACCATGTTTCAATCCACATCCGACTTCATCTGCCGAATGACAAAGCCATTGACAGATTGAGGTCGGTGGATTGCCTCCCCCGTAAACGAGGAGATAGACTCTAGTATTACATAATGTGTATTATAGTGTATTATAGTCTATATGGAAAACACTA
>CAUYTW010000033.1 GCA_963575715.1 Gammaproteobacteria bacterium
GTTGACGGCGGCCATTTTGAAGAAATATTTTTTACCATTGGTTAGGTCGGTGATCACCACGCTGGTTCCGGTAATGCCGCTCTTGATTGGGGTCGAGGATTCGCCACCCGCCGTGGTGCCACGAAAAATTTTGTAACTGATGGCATCCGTGACTGCCGACCACTTCAGCGTAACCTGGGCATTGCCCGCGACGACGCTCGTCAGAGTCGGTGCCTCGGGTGGAGACAGTGGCGTGGCACTGACCTCATTCGATAACGCACTGGTGCCCGACGCGTTGACGGCGGCCATTTTGAAGAAATATTTTTTACCATTGGTTAGGTCGGTGATCGCCACGCTGGTTCCGGTGACGCCGGTCTTAACCGGGGTTGTGGATTCGCCACCCGCTGTAGTTCCCTGGTAAATTTTGTAACTGGTGGCTCCCGTGACTGCCGACCACTTCAGCGTGACCTGGGCATTACCTGCGATGGTGCTGGCAATTACCGGTGCTGCGGGGCGCGAAGTCGTGAAGGTAGCGGTCACTGTCTTGTTCGCGTTCATTTTTACCGTGCATGAGGCATTGCTCCCCGAGCAGGCTCCGGTCCACTCAGCAAATTTCCAACTAGTAGTCGGCGTGGCCGTCAGGGTGACGGTAGTGCCCGATACATAATTACCGGAGCAATCTGTTCCGCAATTGATTCCTGCGGGAGTGCTGGTTACCGTGCCGGTACCGGATTTGAGGACGATGAGCGTGCGGGTGAGGAAACTCGCCGTTACGGTCGTCGCGGCGTTCATGGTGACGACGCAGGTACCCGTTCCCGAGCACCCACCGCCGCTCCAGCCCGTGAAGCTTGATCCCGTGTCGGGCTTGGCGGTTAAAGTAATCCGAGTACTGGGGGAGTAATTCCCAGTGCAGTCCGTACCGCAGTTAATCCCCGTTGGGTTACTGGTCACGGTTCCGTTTCCCGTGCCAGATTTGGTGATGTTCAACGCATAAGTGGTGGCGGTAGAGCGTAAATCTGGCGTCAGCCGCGCCACGAAGGCATCTTGGCGACCGCCAACTGTCTGGGTACCGCTGGAGGTTGCGGGAAAATCAGCGGATAAGGTATATCCCGCCATAAAAACCGCGTCCGCCGTCGCTGCGAGGGAAAAAGCCAAATCTGCACCGCTCCCCCCCAGGTATGTGGACTGAGTCAAGGTCTTTAAATTTAATGGCAACCGCGCCACAAAGGCGTCGCCATTTCCTGATGATTTTCCACGCGCACCACCAGAAGTACCGGGAAAATTAGTGGAACTAGTACCTCCCGCGATGAAAATCGTGTCCGCCGTCGCCGCGAGAGCATTGGCATAATCCGAACCATTCCCTCCAAGATAGGTAGACTGAGTTAATCCTTTAAGATCCAATGACAGTCGCGCCACGAAAACATCCCGGTCACCACCGCCGAATGTTCCACGCGCCCCACCAGAAGTAGCGGGAAAATTGGTGGAAGTAGTTCCCCCCGCTACATAAACCGCGTCCGTCGCCGCGAGGGCGTAGATCCAATCGGCACCACTCCCGCCGAGATAGGTGGCTTGGTTTAAGATTTTGAGATCCAACGGCAACCGTGCTACAAAGGCGTCGCTCGTCCCGCCGAACGTCGTGCGTGCGCCACCGGCAGTACCCGGAAAATCGGAGGAATCGGTTCCCCCGGCGACGTAAACCGCGTTCGTCGTCACCGCGAGGGCATTGGCCCAATCCGCGTCATTCCCTCCCAGGTAGCTGGCCTGGTTCAACGTCTTAAGATCCAACGATAATCGCGCTACGAAAGCATCAGGGCAGGGATAGCCGCCGCACGTCCCGCCTCCCGGCACCTCCAGCGCGCCGTTGGAGGTGCCGGGAAAATCAGAAGATAAGGTATACCCAGCCACGAAAACCGCGTTGGCCGTTACCACGAGGCCATTGGCCCAATCCAAGCCGCTTCCTCCTAGATAAGTACCCTGGTTCAAGGCGTTGAGGTCCAGCGACAGCCGCGCCACGAAGGCGTCATAACCGTTATCAAATGACTCACGCGCACCGCCGGAGGTGCCGGGGAAATCAGAAGAAGCGGTTCCCCCGGCGACGTACACCGCGTTCGTCGTTACCGCGAGGGCATTAGCCCAATCTGAATGATAGCCTCCCAGGTAAGTAGCCTGATGCAAGGTTTTGAGGTCCAACGATAGCCGCGCTAAAAAAGCGTCGGTGTCACCGCCACCAAACGCTGCGCGTGCGCCACCAGAAGTGCCAGGGAAGTTGGACGAGTAGGTATAACCCGCTACATAAACCGTGTCCGCTGTCGCAACGATTGCCTTGGCATAGTCATTGCCACTTCCTCCCAGGTAAGTGGACCGTACCAACGGATCGATCATCACAGGCCGGGTGTGGTCATGATCACCAAGGATAAACCCGTAGCGGTCACGTTGCTTACCCGTCATCCGATAAGAGATCTGGATCGGCTGGCGCTCGCCATCCTTGCTTTCCTGCCAGGCCACCGGGACGGTGAATGACATCAAAGGCTGATCTGCGTTTTCAACACGGAGACCACCGTCTTTCTCAATACTCAATGTCCCGCCAGCAATTTCGAGCGCGATGTCCTCAATTTTGGTACCGGGTGCGACAGTCAAGAGTTTTTCAACGTTCCTGCCGTGCGCCGCTAGGCTAATCATCACTCCAGGCCAGACTTCGCCAAGGCTAACCTGGCCCCAAGTTGGGATGTTGCCTCGCCATTGCTCGCGGCTATTACCGTGAAAATAAGTAATCTGTGTGGGCGATGGGTTGGTTCCGATTACTTTGGGCGCGCCGCCTACAAAGTGTTCAACCACCGATTGAGCGGGCGCGGGTGGACCAATGAAATCCTTGTCCTGGCGTGGTGGCTGCAAACTCCAAACCAGCGCGCCATCCTTAGTGACAAAGATTGGCCCGGCGAAAGTCCGCGCCTGAAAGGCGACACGGGCGTCGGCCTGACCCTGATTTTCTTCAAAAGGAACCGCAAGGCCAGCGAGGGCCGCAGTGACCTGTTCCTTGGTGAAGCTCGGAGCTGGGGCATGAGAAGCAGCGATGGTCATGCACGGTAGCGTTAGAAAATAAAAAAAAATGACGTGCAATAGCCAAGGCATGGTAGCAATTTGTTTCTTACAAGGTGCTAATAAGAGATTATGTATTCGAGACTGAAAGGAATAATTCGTAAGTATCATGTCAAGATTCTCGCTTGCTGGGACGTGCGAACGTAGTGGTCACGCCTTGTGATGAACGCAACACCTCAAGCTGTTGCGCCACAATATGATTGAGTGTCTGCGCGACGGTAGTCAGTTGTAGATTCAGCAATTGCGACACATCCAACGCGGGCGGGCGTTGAGTTGCAACGACTTGCACTGCTGAGACCGCACTTGCCACGGTGCGCGCGAGCGGTGTGGGTTGCACGGCTGTGGCCGCTTGCACAGGGGTCGTTTTAATGTTGGATTTGGGTGAAGCCATCGTGTCTAGCCAGTAGCGTTTGCGCTGAAACGGGTAATTCGGCAGCGCGACTTTACGCCGGGCATAATTTTGGTCAAACGCGGCCCAATTGATCGCTACACCCTGCGTATATAAGGCCGCCAATGTAGTCAATACGGAATGCCACACATCATTTGCAGCCGGTGACGACAGATTCACAATCACGGCAGCCATCTCTGCGAGCGCTGCATGGTTGTGCTCAAATGGAGCGGTTGCGTGGAGTTGCTGCTGCCAATAGGCCGGCGTGGCCATTTCTGCACCAGAACGATGCCCGGTCACGTTCGTTATAATCTCCACGTTTGGAGCGGAATAAGTAATGGACTCGGCCACCCCGCGAAATTTCGCTGTGGCTGCGGCATCAGCCGGTGTGGCCAGGGCGCGATCACGCGCGGCCAACAGACGCAAAGCGTCGTCCAAACTGAACACACCTGCGAGACAGGCAGCGAGATATTCCCCACTACCCTGCCCGGCGATTACCGTTGGCTGTACGCCCCAACGTTGCCAAACCTGCGCGAGGGCATACGCTACCGCGAAACGTGTTGGTGGCGTTTTTAGTTTCCAATTTTCAGTTTCCAGCAATGTGCGCAAACTGCGCAACGAATAGGATGAAGCTGGAGCTTCTCCATCGTTAGGGCAGACAAAAGCAATCTGCGGCGCAGCTCCAGCCTTCACGAAACCCTGTGTGACTTCTGCGTGGGCTGTCATTGGTTGCTGCGCAAAGGCCGTCAGGCGTGCAGCCAGATCTGCTGCGGATGCGCCAATGACCGCAAGCCGGTACGGAAAATGCGAACGGCAGGTGTTAGCCGTAAAACAGACATCCGCCACAGATAAATTCGGCGTATCCGTCAGCATTTGACGATAACGCACAGCCAACGCTGCGAGCGCGTCGGGCGTTTTCGCAGACAGCGTCAGAATATGTACAGGCCGTTCTTCCACCGTTTGCGACTTAGACAGCGCCGAAGAGTTAGTCGGGGCTTCTTCCAATACAATGTGGACATTCGTACCGCTGAAGCCGAACGAACTCACGCCCGCAACGCGCGGTGCAGTCGGACTCTCCCACGCGCGCAGTGTGGTTGGGATCGTGATAGGTAGGCGGTCCCAAGGAATTTGCGGGTTGGGCGTTTGTAAATGCAGATGCGGCGGGATCTGTTGATGTTGTAACGCCAGCAGCACTTTGCAGATGCCCGCCATGCCCGCTGCGGCATCCAGATGGCCGATGTTGGTTTTGACCGCGCCAACCAGCAAGGGCTGGGCACGCGTGTGGGATGCGTGAAATACGTCCGCGAGCGCGCCGATTTCAATGGGATCGCCAAGGGGTGTGCCCGTACCATGCGCTTCAATGTAGCTGACGCGCGCAGGGTCGATGCGGGCATTCCGCAGAGCTTGCCGAATCACTTTCGCCTGCGCGATGCCATTCGGCACAGTTAAGCCACCGCTTGGACCATCCTGGTTGATTGCAGAACCGCGCACTAACGCAAGAATTTGGTCGCCGTCCGCCTGCGCGTCACTAAACCGTTTTAATACGATCACACTGCAACCTTCACCTCGCGCGTAACCATCCGCAGCTGCGTCGAAGGTTTTGCACCGTCCATTTTTTGCCAGCATCCGGCCCTGGCAAAAATTGATGAACGTTTCTGGGCCGTACATCAGGTTGACCCCACCTACCAAGGCCATCTGACACTCGCGCTGGCGCAAACTCTGGCAAGCGACATGCAACGCGACGAGCGACGAGGAGCACGCGGTATCCATGACAAAACTCGGCCCGGTGAAGCCGAACACATAAGAGAGGCGACCTGCGGCCACGCCGAGCGCGCCACCCGTGAGATAATACGCGTTGATGTCTGTAAGTGCGCTGGTCATTATGGCCCGCGCGCCGTATTCCATACTGGTGATGCCGATAAACACGCCGGTCGCACTGTTGAATAATGCTTCCGCCGACAAATTCGCGTTTTCCAGACTTTCCCAGGCGACTTCCAGCAGTAATCGCTGTTGCGGGTCCATACTGGCGGCCTCGCGCGGGGAAATCCAGAAAAAATGCGGATCAAACTGTTCTACATCCCGCAAAAAGCCACCCGCACGCATGTAAATTTTGCCCGCTGCGTTCCCATCTGGCTCATAGTAGGCGTCCACATCCCATCGTTCCTTAGGAATATCGCCAATTGCGTCGCGTCCGGCACGCAGCAATTCCCAAAAAGCCGCAGGCGTAGTCGCATCGCCCGGAAAACGGCAAGCCATGCCAATCACGGCCAGTGGTTCAGTTTGCGCGGCTTCCAGAACCTTGACTTTGGCCTCCATGTCTTGTAGGGCTAGTAAGGCTTGTTTGGTTGGTGACAATGCTTTAGCAGGGGGAGTAGATGTGGTGGGATTCATCATTGTATCCGAGATACCCCCTGCTTTAGCCGGGCAGGGAGGTAAGGAGACGGTTTTAGCGGGAAAAACAGTTAGTCAAAAAAGCCGGTCTTTCCCGGCTGTCAGCCCTTACGCTGCCCTAGTAACGAGCCTTTCAGCCCGCTCTCCTCGCCAATGTTGCAACGCAGCTTCGGTTCTTACGAACCTTGCATAGAGTGATGGCGTTCAATCCTTAATCCTTACTTGCGGCTTAACTGGTGTACGTGTTCAGTTTTTGCAGTAATAAAGCTTCGGCCTCGGCATCAGACATCTCCGCGATTTCGACGCGTGCGGTGTTGTCCACAGGAGTCATTTCCTCTGCGGCAGGCGCAAGTTTCAATACGTCGGTCGTCAAATAATCGGTCAGTGCTTCCAGCGTGGGATAATCAAACACCAGCGTGAAGCGTAGGGATTGCCCGACCGCAGCCTGCAACCGCCGCCCAAGTTCCACGGTCATTAAAGAATCCAGGCCCATTTCCTGCAACCGCTGCCGGGGTTGAATCTGATAGTTAGCGGCCAATTCCATGACACGAACAATTTCTCCGCGCAGAAATTCCATCACCACCGCGCGTTGCTTGGCTA
Source organism: Gammaproteobacteria bacterium (assembly GCA_963575715.1). NCBI lineage: Bacteria > Pseudomonadati > Pseudomonadota > Gammaproteobacteria > Gammaproteobacteria bacterium. The sequence continues at coordinate 6,455 of CAUYTW010000033.1, forward strand.
CGGGCGCGGCAGCGACTTGTTCGCGTAAACTGGCCTTTGGCTCTTTCTTTGCAGACGTGCGCGGCTGTACCCGTTCCAAAAAAGCAGGCCAAGCGCCGCCGGCGAAATGCTGCGCGAACTGTGTCCAATTCACCGGCAACACGCCGATCTGTGGGTTATTCGTGTGCAGCAGCCGCGCCAGGACCCGCATGCCATCCTCCGGCGGGATAAATTCAAAGCCCTGCGCAGTAATCCGCTGCTGATCATGTTCGTTTAAAGCCGCAGCCATGCCGGTTTCCGCCCATGGCCCCCAGTTGATGCTCAACCCTGGCAAACCAGCCTGCCGCCGGGCATGCATCAACGTATCTAAAAAAGTATTGGCTGCTACGTAATTGCCTTGCGCGACGGAGCCAAGCAGCGCGACCATTGAAGAAAAGCTAATAAAAAAATCGAGTTGCAAGTTGCGGGTCAATTGATGTAAATGCCACGCACCTGCGACTTTGGGCGCTAACACGCGTTGGAACTCGTCCCAGGGCTGCTGGCGTAATACACCATCGTGGAGCGTGCCAGCGGCGTGCAAAATGCCGCGCAATGGTGGCTGTGAGGCATGAATCGCGACCAGCAGCGTAGCCACGGCCTGTGGATCGGTCACATCTGCGGGCATGACTGTAATATACGCGCCAGCCGCGTTGATGCGGTCTATTTCTGTCTGAATTTCAGGTGTTGCGCTGCGACGGCTGGTCAAAATGACTGCACCCGCGCCCTGTGTGGTCAGCCATTGCGCTACGCGCACACCGAGCGCGCCCGTGCCGCCGGTGATTAAATAGCTGCTATCTGCGCGCACCGTGATTTGTGGCTGTTCTTCCGCAAGTAAACCAGGATGCGGCGTCAAGCGCGGGACATAACGCGTCGCATTGCGCCACGCGATCTGGTCTTCATTTGATGGATCAGCAGCGCGTAATTCAGCCGCAAGCGCGGCGATATCGGTTGATGTCGCCTCGGGATCGAGATCCAGGCGAAGACAGCGCAGTTCGGGATGTTCCAGGGCAATTACTTTACCCAGGCCCCAGACCAACGCCTGCGCAGGCCGCAGCGCAGCGGTGGCAATCACGGGCTGAGCGCCTTGCGTCAATAGAAACAACTGCGGTGGTTCTGCGACTGCGGTTTGCGTGAACGCCTGTACGAGGCATAAAACGCTATTGCATGCGGTGGTGTCTGGCGGCTCTTGCGTTAGATGCCATGCGACCACAATGCCGCGATACGGCGCAGTTACCGCCTGCAACAATTGGCGGTAATCGTCCGGCGCGGTCGGATTGATTTGATACTGCGCAGTGTTAATTTGCCGATAGGCCAGGCCCGGCGTGACGACTGTACAAGTATCACCTTGACTTTGCAGTTGAACAGCTAATTGCGTGCCAATACCGTCCGGATCAACAAAGATCAACCAGTGGCCCGGCGTTGCCGGTGCGTTTGGCGTTGTGGGTTGCGGCTGCCAAGTAATGGTGTACAACCACGGCCGGAAATCTTTAGGGCGGCCTTGTTGCAGCATTTCTCGGCGTACTTTGCGGCCTTCCAGTCCTTGAAATTCTGCGATCACGAGATCTGCGGCATCGAATAGCTGAATGTCGCCGCGCTCCGAGTTGACATCATTGGCGCGCAGCCGCGCATGGGCATAAATTGGATATTGCTGTGGGCGTTGATAGAACCGCACCTGCTCCAGCCGGAACGGAATCAGCGTTTCATCGGGCCGCATTTCTGTGGCGCTGATCATTGCGCCGAAACAAGCGTCAATCAAACCAGGATGTAGCTGATAGTCCGCCAAACCTTCCATGGCGAGCTGTGGCGGCCGCCGCAATTCACATACGACTTCCTGGACGCCTTTACGGGTCATGGTCGTCCATTGATAACTCGGACCCAAATCAATCTTGCGCTGGCTATGCCGCGCATATAATTCCTCCGCAGGCATTTCTTGTGGACACCGCGCCCACAGGTCGGCGAGTGGGGTGGTCAGCCGCAGCGGTTCAGATTTCTTAATCGGATCAATAAGAATCTTACCCGTGGCGTGGAGAATCCCGGTCGGCTTGTCCATGTTGGGTTCAAGGGTGATGATTTGCACTGCACGCATGGCGGCATCTTCGGCAGTTGCCACGGCCTGCACGGTGCAGCCTTGACCCTCGGGAATAACCATCGCCTGCGGGAACACCACGTCATCCAATACCGCGCCCGGCGTACCCGCCAGGTGTTCTGCAACGCCTAACAGCAGCGACACATGCGTTGCGCCAGAGACAACCATCTCGTCAAAAACTTTGTGATCGGCCAAGAAGGGCAGCACCTCGGCGCTGTACCACGATTCATAGAACGTGTCTTTGAGCAGCGGCGATTGAAAACAACGATGCAGTAGCGGATGTACACGCGTCGTTGGCAATTTCAGGTTCGGCTGTGCGGACGCGTTTAGCGTCCAGGAAAAATCCAGGGGGAAGCGTTCACGTTGGAATGGATAGGTCGGTAGTGCGACTTTTTGGCGCGGATAGGGTTGATCGAAGCCCCGCCAATTAATATTCAGCCCGGCCGCATCCAGCTGGCCGACGGTAGCGAGAATTTGTTCCCAATCGTTTTTGTCTTTCTTTAACGAGGGATAGAACCTGCCAGTGCTAACGTTCCGCGCGCCCAACGCAGATAGAATCGTATGCCCGCCGATTTCAACGAACAATTCGTAGCCTTCGGCCGCGAGTGCCTGCATAGCCGCCGCGAAACGCACAGGCTGGCGGATGTGCTGACTCCAATATGTTGCATCCGGTGTGTGCGTCAATAGTTGGCCGGTCAGCGTGGAGAAATAACTGCATTTCGGCGTGTGATACGTCACGCCTGCGGCAATCTGTGCGAAATCGTCAAGAATTGGCTCCATCAAAGGCGAGTGGAATGCGTGCGACACCGTCAGTAGCTTGGTTTCGATGCCCTGCGCCTGTAACTGTTCCACAATCGTTTGCACTGCAGCTGCGGCTCCGGCAATGACGAGGGCTTTCGGGCTGTTGTATGCGGCAATCGAGACTTCGGCCTGATAGGGGGCAACTGCGGCCACGACCTGTGCTTCATCCGCAGTGACGGACGCCATGACACCATGGCCGGGAGCCATCGCCATCAAGCGACCGCGTGCAGCGACTAGCTTGACCGCATCGTCCAGTGTCAGGATGCCCGCGACGACTGCTGCTGCATATTCGCCGATGCTGTGCCCAGTCACGGCTGCCGGAACAACGCCCCACGAACGCCATAATTCAGCCAGCGCATATTCGATGGCAAAAATCAGGGATTGAGTAAAGTCTGTGCGGTTGACCAGCGTTTCATCGGCCTGTACGCCATAAATCAGACTGGACAACGATTTCAGCAGGTACGGACGGAACAGGCGGTCGCAGGTGTCGAACGCTGCCTTGAACACAGGCTGTGTGGCATAAAGTTCCTGGCCCATGCCGACGTATTGCGAGCCTTGCCCGGTGAACAAGAACACGAGATCGGATTTGTCGGGCGGCGTGGCTTCAAGATTTGTGATCACGCCTGACACAGCCTCGCCCGCAGCCCAGGCGGTCAGGCGCGTGCCGAAAGTAGCCAGTGTATCGCCCATAACATTGATCCGTAGCGAAAAATGCTGACGGCCGACGTTGGCCGTATAACAGATATCGCCAATGGGCGGCAGCGTGTCTACCGTGCAATATGCGGCATATCGCTGCGCTAATTCCCGCAATGCTGGTTCGGTTTTGGCGGACAGTGTGAGGATGTGCTGCGGACGTTCAACGGTAGCCGGCGGACGCTCCTGGACGGGCGGTTCTTCAATAATCGCGTGCGCATTCGTGCCGCTAAAACCAAACGAGTTGATCCCAGCACGGCGCGGTTCGGCGCGGCGTGGCCAGGGCGTCAACTCCGTAACCACATTAATCGGCAACTCGGCCCACGGGATACGGGGATTCGGCGTGTCGAAGTGCAATTGCGGCGGCAGCGTTTCATGGGCAAATGCCTGTAATATTTTGATCACACTTGCCGCGCCGGCTGCCGGTTCCAAATGCCCGATATTCGTTTTGACCGAGCCGAGATACAGCGGGCGGTCTTTAGTATGTCCATGGCCATAGGTGTTGCCGAGCGCGTTGACTTCAATTGGGTCGCCGAGCGGCGTGCCCGTGCCGTGCGCTTCAATGTACTCCACGTCTGCAGGCGTCAACCCCGCATTTTTGAGCGTCGTGCGAATGCATCTTTCCTGCCCCAGACCGCTTGGCGCGGTGAGGCCATTACTTTTGCCATCCTGATTGACTGCAGTACCGCGAATCACGCCCAGAATGCGATCGCCGTCGCGCAACGCGTCATCAAGACGTTTAAGAATAATGCCGCCGCAGCCTTCACCACGACCATAACCATCCGCAGACGCAGAAAATGCCCGACTGCGGCCATGCGGCGAGATCGCACGCAATTTCGAGAAGCCAATATACGCAGCGGGCGTGAGCAAGACATTGACGCCTACCGAGACAGCCAAGTCTGCTTCTCCGGTACGTAACGTCTGACACGCTAAATGCAGACCGACCAAAAACGACGAACAAGCCGTATCCACGGTCACATTCGGTCCTTCAAAGCCGAAGGTATAGGATATGCGGCCACCTGCGGTGCTCGCTACTGAGCCGGTTAGCGTATAAGCATTAATTTTGGCAGCGTCGCCGTGCAGTTGCGCCTGAGTGGCATCAATCGCTGAATATCCCAGATACACTGCGGTCTGGCTGCCATGCAAGGTGCTTAGATCAATTCCAGCATTTTCAAAGGCTTCATACGTAATTTCCAGAACAAGGCGCTGTTGCGGGTCAAGAGACAGGACTTCTTTAGGCGAAATATTGAAAAAATTCGCATCAAACTCATCAATTGGGATGGTCAAAAAGCCGCCCAAGGTGGTGTACATTTTTCCCGGAGCATCGGGATCTGCAGCATAAAAGGCCGCGCGGTTCCAGCGATCCGGCGGAACATCAATAATCGCGTCGGTTTTGGTGCGAAGCAATTCCCAAAAGCTGGCTGGATCATGCACGCCGCCTGGCAAGCGGCAGGCTTGCCCGATAATGGCAATCGGAATTTGAGGAGCGACACTGGCAGTTAGCGGCGCAGGTGCATCGACTGACGCAGCGCGGCGTAACGCGGTCGGAGCCGCGATTTGCATCGCTAAATACCCGGCTAAGGCCGGAATCGTGGGATAATCAAAGATCATTGTAATCGGCAAACTGATTTTATACATGGCCTCCAAAATCTGGTGCAGGCGCGTAATCGCCAGCGACGTCAAGCCCAGATCCCGCAAGGGAAGTTGCCAATTCTGTATCGAGCTGCCCAGCAGTTCTTCAACCTGCTGTCGCAGCATTGCAATGAGAGGTTCTACAGTGGAAGGCGTGGAAGGCATGGTGAGATGTTCAGGTTCTGCAACTGTGATCGGCACGACAGGCGGCACCGCAACTGGCGCGCCCGTAGTCAATGCCTGCAAAGCACTTAGCGTGGCATCGAATGCACCGTTTTTGTAGGCATCCAGCAGATGGAAACGTTGAATTTTGCCGCTGGTCGTCTTCGGAATGTTCGTAATAGGAATGACGTAATCCACAATTAGGCCAACTTTTTTGAATACTAGGGTTTTCAACTTTGTCGTAATGGCGAGAAATTCGGGCAGAGCTTTTTTGTAATAAACGAAAATTAGCAGTTCTTCGCTTTCATTGACATCGTTATGCACGCCGCAGACGACGTATTTATGCGTCTCGGTCTGGCCGAGTTCATCAAGGATGACACGCTCAATATCATAGGGGTAATAATTCACGCCGCCAACAAAAAGTACTTCTTTGGCGCGGCCGGTGATGGTCAGTCGGCCTTGCGCCATGAAGCCGAGATCGTCGGTATGCAGCCAGCCATCGGGCAGCAGTAGGCGCTGCGTTGCCTCTGGGTTGCGATAATAGCCCGGCGTGACGTGCGGGCCGCGCACTTGAATGTAGCCGATCACGTCATCAGCGACTGGTTGATTAGCTACATCCACAATGCGGATTTCGCCGTGCGCCAGTGGATCGCCAACATCCACAAAATTCACGGCATCCGGGCTGGTTGCGTCCACGCGGCGCACCTGCGTGCCGATATTCAATGATCGGCGATCTAGCGTATGCGGTTTGACCGCTGTCCCAATCGGATTGTACGACACGATCAGGGTCGCTTCCGCCAGCCCATACGCAGGAACCACTGCGGTGCGTGGCAGTCGATACTGCGCCATTTCCACCATAAATGCCTGATAGAGACGATATGAAATCGGTTCTGCGGCGAGAATCAGATGCCGCACGCAACTCAAATCCCAATCTAGGTGGTCTTTGCGCCGTTGATAAAGTTTCAAAAAGTGGCTGAAGCCAAAATCAGGTGTGCCGAGAATCGTCGCGCGCAATTCATGGACTTTTCTGAACCAGAGCGCGGGGTTCCAAATGAACGCCTGCGTGGCGATTAAACAGTGATTGACACCCGCGACCAGCGGCATCAGATGAAAGCCGACCAGCGAAAAATCGTGCGTCAGCGGTTTCCAGGTCAAGAAGGTATCCGCAGCGGTGATTTGCAAATAATTCGCCATATCCGCGATATTCACCAACAAATTGCGATGCGTCATCATCACGCCTTTGGGCGTGCCGGTGGATCCGGAGGAGAATTGAATATACGCGAGATCATCGGGCAGAGCGGGTGCGGGCGTGGCGGCGGTAATGCCCGCAGCGATCTCCGCGTAGAACAACGCACGTGCCTGCAACGCCTGATAGGGCGCGTCCAAGCCATGCGCTTGCGCGAAATGCCCCAATTTAGTGAGCAATTTGATGTCATCGGTCACAAAATACGGCTGTGTTAAGATGTGCGCGACATTCAGCACTTTCCGCATTTTGTCGTCATTATTGGCAACTGCCAGCGCAATCGGCACAAAATGCCCAAGCAGACAGGCCCACAGGGTGGTAATGAAATGGCGTGGTTCGTGCAATTGAAATACGATTTCCGCATTAGGCTGAACGCCCCGTTGTCGCAAATTCTGCAACATGATCGCAGCAGCATGATACAAATCTCGATAGGCAAGGAATTCCTGTTCATCAGAATGATTGACGAAAAATATGCCCCGGTCGGTCTGGCAATGCGCCTGTAACGCGTCAATGAGCGTGAAGTATGAATACAAAGTTGAATTGGTTGTCATGTTTGAGTGTTTGGCTTAATAAAAACTTTTAACTTTTTGCAGTTTATACTAGAAGTTATACAGTTGAAAATTTAAGTCATTCTGCGCGAAGCGAAACGGAGTCGCAGAATCCATCTACAGAAAAATTCTGTATTCTGCGACTGCGCGCAGAATGATAACAAAAAAAATTTAATCTTTTACAGAATAACAGAAAAATCAATCTATTTTTTAATGCAGCGAGTTCAGTTTTGGGTATTCATAGATGAAAACTGTTTGCGCATGAATATTTTTCCTTCTTCAAAGCCACGATTAAAATCTTGGGCCGCCGCCACAGTATCGAATGTTTCTAATGTTTTTCCGTTGGCGAACTGACGCATAAAAATATGTCCCATCGTATGAGTAATCGCGCCGGAAAGCAGGGGCCTAACCGCCAACGAACCCAAAAATCCCACTCCTGGCAACAGTAAGGTGGCTACACCGATCAAATAATAAGTAATCCACTGGGTGTGCGCGCCGCCAAGTATAGCGGAAATAATCGCCTTAGTGCGATATTCTGGAGTTGGAACATCATAAATTCGCCCTAAGTCGTGGATCATTTTACCCAAGAGGGCACTAATCGAAACCTGATCGAACAGCGGAAAGGGAATAAATCCAATGCCGCTAGCCGTTAGGGTGTAGTAGTGTATGAGTATGCGCGCCTGTTCATGGGAAATGTTTGCATTATCACCGTCTGCGGTAATATGAGTAGACAGGACTGGCAGCGAGATACTTGAGGAATTCATTCAGAGTCTCCAAAAAAACTCCGCCCTTGAGGGTGGAGAGGAAAGAAGATTAGTAGACGGTAGCGCCTTAATCAATAGGATAATCTGGAAGAAAACGAATTTAATTGATTAAATTACTCAACAAAAAACCCCGTAACCCGAATTAATGATAAAAATCCATGAGTTTAAAGCCCTGGCGAGAGATTGCTATTCCCCATCGTGACGTGCTGGAGGAGACCTTCCTGCAATTAGGATTCAACGCCGATATCACAGCGGTGCATAGCGGCAAGGCAGCCCGTGAATATCAAGAAGCCACTGCCTTTTTTGAGCGGACTTTTCTCACCGATGGGTTGCGCGCGCTGTTGATTCGAGTGGCGCGACGCCTTGTCAGTCAGGGCGGTGAACCGCTGCTTTGGTTTCAGGCACCTCGTGGTGGAGGCAAGACCCATGCGCTGCTTGCTGCCTATCACTTGGCTAATCACCACTGCATGCTTACCGAATTAATTAGCATTCCCGAATTGCTTGATCAAGCAGAAGTGGTGGATTTACCACGCGTGCGAATGGCGGTGCTTGACGGTGCCGCCCATACTCCCCATCAACACTGGAAACGTGGCCAACGGATTATTCGGACACTATGGGGTGAGCTGGCCTGGCAATTAGGTGGCGAGGAATGCTTGAGTCGCATCTTGAACGCCGACGCAACCGGCACTTCCCCTAGCAAGGAAACTCTTCATGAGTTACTCGAAAGTCATGCGCCATGCATGATCCTGATGGATGACTTAGTTACCTATATCCGGCAACTCCCAGTAGGGCGGATTCTAAGTGGGGGAAGCTATGACAGCAATCTTTCCTTCCTTGGGGCACTCATTGAAGCGGCGGATCAAATTCCCACAGCCATCGTGCTGGCCGCCCTGCCCGAATCCGCAAACGACCCGCGCGGGATTGCCACCTTGCGTTCGCTGGAAAAAATTTTTGCACGAACAACGGAACGCTGGAAGCTGATGACCAGTGATGAAGTTTTCGCAATTGTTGGATGCCGGTTGTTCGAACCGATTCTTGACCTCGCTGCTCAAGACATCATATGTCGCGCCTTTACTAAAACTTATGAAGATGAAGGAGCGAAATTTTCCGCTGAAACCCAGGAAAGTCGTTATCTTGAACGGCTGCGACGCGCCTATCCTATCCATCCAGAAATTTTTGATCGCTTTCATGAGGATTGGAGCATCATTGATGGTTTTGCCGGTACTCGCGGGATTCTCAAGTTCATGGCTAAGGCTATCCACCGACTATGGAAGGAAAATAATCGAGATTTGATGATATTGCCCGGAAACCTGCCGCTTCATGATGAATACGTGTGTAACGATTTGCTTGATTACTTGCCCTCTGGCTGGAAAATAGTCATTGAGCAAGATATTGACGGCGAGCAGGCTGAAACGACCAAGATTGAAAACCATGAATCACGTTTCGAGTTAGTAAACGCCGCACGCCGCGTGGCGCGAACCATTTTTTTTGGTAGCGCCGCCTGTTCGGTGGCGACCACGGATGATGTTCATGGTGTCGATCGCGCTCATATATTGCTCGGGTGCCTTCAGCCAGGACAGGTATCCTCAGTCTACCTTGACGCCCTAGAGAAGCTGTGCGAACGCCCAAGCCATCTTAAATATTTTGACGACAACCTTCGCAAGACAACCTCTTATTGGTATGAGCTACAAGAAAATAAAAAAAATCAACGGCATGAGCCAACGATTACTCCATCCAATTCACCAGCGAGGAACGTGAATTTACCGTTATTTCACGAAACCACCGAAGTCCGTGCGGAAACACTCATGCAATTCACAGACAAAATCAACGCCGCGCTTACCGCGAATCCACGAGCAATTATAAAAATAACGCTTGAAATTTTAGAAAAATAAATTCTTCGCATTTTCATTTGTTTTAGGAGTTATGCAGTTGAAAAATAGTAATTCATTCTACACAGATTCTGCGACTATGATCGCTAACGCGACCTCCGCGCAGAATGATAGAAAAAATTCAATTCTGTATAGAGTTGCAAATTCAACTGCGTAACTCCTAATTGTTTGTAAAAGTTACCCAGTTGAAAAATATTTATCACAAGTCAGCGTTGTGGCTAGGTAAAATTTTTGATCTCGTTGTGATTTCGCTGACAGAATATGGTGGTTGTGTTAGAATATGGTAGTTATGTTTTGACACCACTACAAATAAATTCGTAGAATTTTTGATAATTTTTAATTTAATGATCATTCTTTATTTTTAAGGTACGGCATGGCTAAACCGAAGATCAAACCTCGTTTCACGCCTCCAACGACTGTTCAACTTCTTGCCCAGGCCGATGCCCATCAAACGGCTCAACGTTATAAGGATCTCATTGAGGTTTACAAGGAGTTGTTACGGCGGGAAGCATGTCCAGAATGGGAAGTTGCTTTGGCTCAGGCGTATGGTCAGCGAGCGCGGGCCTTGGCCGCCAAGGGAATGTACCGCGAAGCAGTAGCCATGTGGGAAAGCAGTCATATTTCTGAGCATTCTAAATCGGATACCGCCATGGTTGTCGGCTGGATGCTCGCAGTAGGAATGTATTCTCAAGCAACGATATTACTGCGGGAAATTCCTGTTTTACCGGCAGATATCCAAATTCGCCTTGGTGTTGCCTTGTTGATGGGACACGATGAGCTTGCTTCTGGTCTACCTGACGATGCGCCACTGATTCGTCATTTGGAATGGGCGCGGAGCGCATTGAAAGCGTGGTGCCAAGGAAATGATGTCGCAGCGCGAGAACAGTTACGCGCGATCCCCTTCCGTTCCCCCTACCGCGAGCTGCGTCAAATTATTCAAGGATTATTGGCTACGGATCAGGAATCCATCGAAACAATTCCAGTTACTTCGCCTTACGCCGGTTTTGCGCGGGCGGCGTTTGCCTCCCGGGCACCGCTGGTTACCCTGGAAAAACGCCTTGCTGCACTGCGTCCTGCCGAACAAGAACTGGCAGCAATATTGCGCGGCGTAGATCCTGCCCAGTTGCGGGTAATCCTTGACTTGCGGGCTGCCCTTGTCAACACCAACGAAAATCTCGTGCCGCTATTCCGTTGGGTTACCACCAAGCCCGCGCCAGTCGCTGAGGAGCAGGCGCGACGTTTTGCCCTTGCCATCCTTCCTCATCAACCGCAGTTGCTCGATATTTTTCTCAAGCGTTTCGGGCCGCTCAATCCCTTTGAAAATGCTCGCCTGCGCGCCTTATTCGCCGAACGCGATGATGACCTGGAGCGAGCGCAGTCTTATTGGAAGACCGCGTTTAATGCCTGTGACCGCAAGGATGCCACGAGCATTTTGATGGGCGCGTTAATCCTGCGCCATCAGGCCATGATCGAGACCAAAATGAATGGCCCAGACGATCCCGAGGTTATTAAATATCTGAATCAAAGCCTAAAACTGGACCCTCTCGACCAGCCGACTTGGTTGAGCATCATCAAACAGATGCGTGGATCTTCCGATGCGCCGAAGTGGTATACGTTGGCTGAACAGGCATTGACGCATCTTCCCGAAGATTCTGAATTATTGCTGCTTGCAGCTCAGGGAGCCGCCGAGCGTGGTGCTTACAAAAAGGCAATTGGCTATGTCACCACTTTGTTACGCCTCGACCCCATTAATATCAGCGCACGGCGGCTGTTGATTGGTCTGCATCTGAGCCATGCACGCAAGTCGTTGAAGGTGCAAAAGATCGCCATTGCAGCGCGTGAGCTGGATGCGGCGAAAAATTTATCCTACGGTGACGCTGACGCTGTCAGGATCGCAATCAATCAAGCCCTTCTCGCCCTAGCACAAGGGCAACTTCAATCAGCGCGAGAATTTGCCGTCCGAGCGATGAGTGGACCCGCTGGAGGAATCGGAATAGCGCTGCTGTCGCAGGTCGAGGGCCAGCAGGCGGGATTCAAGCAGAAAGATTTGATTTTTCTGTCCGAGGGTTTGATCGAGGCTGCCCCGAGTGCCGTCCAAATCGTCGCTCTGCTGGAATTACTGGAAGAACTACAGCCTCTCCATGCCGATCTTGTCCAGTCGCTCATTAAAACCATTTTGCAGCCTTCACTGCGCGCAGCCGCTACTCATCATTCCTATACTGAGGATCAGCTTATTTGTCTATTCGAGATCCTGCGCAAGGGACTCCACTGGGATTTGATGGTCGCATACGCAACAACCGCCCTGGAACGTTGGCCGGGGCGTCCTATCTTTGTTTTTTATTATTACACCGGTGTCAGTCATAATCAGGGCAGTCGACTCGCCAAGCGTGACCTGAGCGTCTTGGAGGAAGCCCGTGAAGCGGCCATGCAAGCGGATGATATCCATACTGTTCGTCTGATCGATGAACTGATGGAGATATTTCCTTTCCGGCGGCTGTTTCCACGACGCAACCCACGCAGTGAAAAGCCATTAGATCCGCACGATATTCCCATGCCGCCAGAGATCCAGAAAATGGTGAACGAAATAAACGAAATGTCGGAAGAGCTGGATCAACCTCATGATGAACTCATTCGGAATCTGCTGGAAAATTTTATCGAGAATATGGATGATTCCGAACCACATGGCCGACGTCAACGTCGTCGGGGTCGAGGAAAAAACAAATAACTCTGCTTCCTAAAATGAGCACATAAGTGTTTATGTACTCAAATTAAGGATAATTCGCACTCCGTTGATAGTGTTATCACTGCAACTGGAGTCCTGGTTGGGCAGTCTCAACCGGAGGCTAGCCTGCGCTAGCAACATCATTACTTATTTACATAGCCCCCGGCCTTGCCGTGAAATTTAACTCGTTGATCATCCTTGGGCGAGCTAATTTGCGAACCAATGTACGTCACGTAATGACGGTACGCGAAACTTTCGCGCTATGGATACTATCCACGCACGAATTATAAATAAGCATGCTTAAAAAACAAAGAGGATATCTTTATTTATCTTTTTTATTCTTCTCTCTTTAGTGGGTTTTCTTGGGTCGGTAGTGTTTTTCATATCCTTAATTGAACACTATTATTCATATTATAAGCTACTAGAGTCTAGCTCCTATGACCTATAAAATCAACGATTTATTTCTAGCATTGCCCGAACAAGAATTTCCAACCCGAATCAGCAGCGAAATCAGTCGATTTACCCAGCAGGATCCGTTCTTTCATCTCGCCGCCCAAAAGAACCAAAGATCACAAAATTTAAGAAATCATTTTGTGGGTAAGCGTCCTAAAAACATCTACATCAGCTCTGATTTACGGGGATTCGACTATCAACGTGCTGGCTTTGCGGTTCGACTCTTCGAAACAGAATACCTTCCAAGCATGGACGATGCCAGGCTCGCGGCCTTGAGCGCGCAAATGGCAGACAGCGTGGTCATTATCAACAACAATGGCGTTGGCCGACCAGGTTGTTCTCACAATTACGCCAAACTCTATGACCAGTGCGATAAAACCATCTTCGTCGTTTGGGACTGGGATAACCATCATTGGTTGAGTAACAGCACCTTCGCTGCCGCCCATTCAGACATCTATGTCCCTGCTCATCACGAAAATTTGTATTTAATGAGCCGCTACAACTGGTGCGTTGCTGGGCCGGTTTACTGCGCCACGATACAATGGCCGCGCGCTTTCCTCGCCGATCATGTGGGCATCATCGCCAACATGAACCGTTCCAACGATCCATTGGGCAAGCACATCGTCTACCCGGAATTCAGCTTCCGCAATCGGGTTGTCATGACCCTCAGCCAACACTATCCGTCGGTTGGCTTCAGTACGCCCAACTTCCATGACCGCACGCTTGAAGAGCGCATGAACGAATGGGTCGCACACAAAGCGCACTGGATCATGCCGGTACTCAACGATGTGCCCATTCGCATCTTCGATGCACTGGCCACGGGCGGTATTCCACTCGTGCCTGAATCGTTGCGCATGCTTCCTCCAGTCAACCAGATTAGCCGCGATCACATTCTGTTTTACACGCCAAATGACATTGTTTCGCCTGAGCGTCTGATCAATAAAGCGGTTGAGATGTTCGACAAAGGTGGTCTGGATAAACTCATGGAACGCCATCGCTATTCTCTGGACCACCACCACGCCAGTGTACGCATTAATCAAATTCTGCAGTTTGTCGAGGAAAAGTTTGAAATATTGCTGGATGTTTTAACTGTATGAATTAAGGGTTTTAACTGTATGAATTAAGGGTTTTAATTAATTGTATTTTCTCTCGATTAGAATATTATATAAAAATTGGAATAACTATATCAAAAATTGATTAATTGATGGTTTCCGATAATTGAATGATCCTAAATTGCTAGTCAGCCATATCTATGGCTCTTAATTTAAAGGAATATTTGTGATTAAATTAAAGATAAAATTTAACCATACTATTATGGTTGCAACTGCTTTTTCAGCAATGTTAAATACCGGGATGGTTGTGGCTCGTGAATATATGCATGGTGAGGTGGATGCCTATATTTTTGAAAGTGCAACCGTGGTGGAAATCCCAATAGTATCTTCAACGTCACCGCTATCGACAGAACCTTCTAAAACTGCAATACCAACATCACCTTCAAATGCACGCTTGACTGCCTTCGTCAGTCCTCTTGAGAATAAAGTTATTTCAGCAAAAAATGTAGCAATTGTTGGTAAACTTACTAATGCAGAAGGCGTGTACTGTATTAAGCCAGCAACGGCTGCTAATATTACAAACGCCCGTTTGGCTGTACCTGTTTTATCCACTGCTTGGGATAAAAGTGCCGCGTCTGTCAAGGTACCACATGCTATTTTTGTTTCGGCTGCTGTGTCGGGCTGTCCAACTAATAGTCTTGCTGTAATTACCATGGATGCCTATTATGGTCAACGCTCACCCGGAGTGGCATTTTCAATAGTTGTTCCCTAGCTTGACCCATAACTAAATCGAAGATCACCACACTTGATTTCGGTGATCTTCGATTTTAATTTGGCTATTCGTTAATACCACGCAAATTTTTGGGTACGGGAAACACCACGTCTTCACGTCGCCCAGGGTTTTCTTCCACAGATTCGGCTCCCCATTCCCGCAGACGTGCGACTACTGCCGCTACTAATACCTCGGGAGCGGAGGCGCCGGCAGTGACTCCCACGGTCTCCGTCAATTCAAGCCACTCGCGGCGAATATCATCTGCTGAATCGATCAAATGTGCTGGGGTGCCCAGTTTTTGGGCAAGTTCACGCAGGCGGCGAGAGTTGGAACTAGAGGGAGAACCAACCACGAGCACTAGGTTGCAACTACGTGCTAAGT
Source organism: Gammaproteobacteria bacterium (assembly GCA_963575715.1). Classification (NCBI taxonomy): domain Bacteria; kingdom Pseudomonadati; phylum Pseudomonadota; class Gammaproteobacteria; species Gammaproteobacteria bacterium. The sequence goes on from CAUYTW010000033.1 coordinate 21,671, forward strand.
CCCGGACTGCGTCCTGACGATTTTGAGTAGCGTAGCAAACGTCATTTTTCCTCGGGCCAAGCAAGGCGGGAAATTGCTCATGAAGCGCGTCAATGATTATCCACGCATCATCCATGGAGAGGGTTGTCTGGGTGGCGAAAGCCACTTGACGCGGATCGCGTAACCGCAAGTATGCAACATCTTCAATGGTTTCGACGAGATGAATTTTTCCTCCATTGGAATGGTCATGGCAACCCATGGTTCCTTCCACCTCGGGGTGGCCAGCGTGTCCAATCAGGACGACATCGCGCCCGGCTCGTGCGTGCCGTGTTACTTCCAAATGAACCTTGGTCACTAGAGGACAGGTTGCGTCGAAGACCCGCAATCCCCGCCGCGTTGCCTCTTCTCGAACCGCCAGCGACACTCCGTGAGCACTGAAAATAACCGTCGCACCATCTGGGACTTCATCAAGTTCATCAACAAACACCGCACCACGGGCATGCAAATTTTCCACCACGAAGCGATTATGGACCACTTCATGGCGTACATAAATTGGCGAACCAAATCGTTCGAGAACCCGATTAACAATATCAATCGCACGATCCACGCCGGCGCAAAAACCACGCGGGTTAGCAAGAAGAATACGCATGAAAGCACTAAATCCTTTTGAGGAAGAAACACTGTCTTCATTTTTTGACGTTGATAGGAATTACGCAGTTGAAAAATAGGAAGTCATTCTGCGCGAAACGAAGTGTAATCGCAGAATCCATCTATATAGATTCTGCTTTCTGCGATTGTGCGCAAAATAACAGAAAAAATTCAATCCTATTTATAGAGTTACAAATTCAACTGCGTAACTCCTATTTTAGCCGTGAGGTGATTGAGTTTTCTGTTCTTCCTTGGGTTCCTCGAATAATGACAATGCTGTGCGATCCTCGTCTGCCGATCGATTGCTTTTTTTACCATGCAATTTAAACTTCAGACGTAATTCATTGATGGAATCCGCATTGCGGAGCGCATCTTCCTTAGTAATCCGACCTTCTTCACACAAGACAAATAGAGCTTGGTCAAAGGTTTGCATTCCCAATTCAACGGACTTTCCCATGACTTCTTTAATCTGGTTGGTTTCTCCCTTTAGAATCAAATCTGCCACCAGTGGTGAATTAAGCAGGATTTCAATTGCGGCGCATCGACCTCCTCCTTTTTTAGGGACCAGGCGCTGGGAAATGAATGATTGTAGGTTGAGCGAAAGGTCCATACGTAATTGAGAATGACGCTCTTCTGGAAAAAAATTGATGATCCGGTCGAGGGCTTGATTAGAATTATTAGCATGAAGCGTAGCCATGCACAAGTGACCCGTCTCGGCAAAGGCAAGGGCAAATTCCATGGTCTCGCGATCACGAATTTCGCCAATCAAAATTACATCCGGGGCCTGGCGTAGGGTATTTTTGAGGGCCGGAAACCAATCCAGCGTGTCGCGCCCGACTTCACGATGAGTAATCAAACAATTCTTGCTGGCATGAACATATTCGACCGGATCTTCAATCGTAATAATATGACCATAGGAATTTTCATTACGATAATCAATCAGTGCTGCAAGCGTGGTGGATTTTCCAGATCCGGTGCCACCCACTAGAATGATTAGTCCTCGCTTCACCATCATCACCTCCTTTAATTTTATGGGCAGGCCAAGATCGTCGAATCTTGGAATTTTTGTGGTAATCGTGCGCAATACCATGCCAACATTTTCTTGTTGGATAAATACATTAACGCGGAATCGACCGATATCTCTAGGAGCGATGGCGAAATTGCATTCTTTTTCTTTCTCGAATTCGTTGCGCTGTTTTTCGCTCATTAATGAAGCAGCAAAAGCTTTCGTGTGTTCTCCAGTTAATTTTTGCTGTGTGATTGGCGTCATCTTGCCATCAATTTTCATGGCAGCGGGAAAATCGGCGGAAATAAACAAATCGGATGCATTTTTATCTAACATCATGCGCAACAAATTATGCATATATGTTAATGCTTGATCATTAGTCATAAATCCTCGATATGAAAACTTTTCTATCCTGAAGACTATCAGGTATAAGAGTTATGTAGTTGTTGACGTTGATAAGGTATATAAAGATACAGCTAAATAATCTCGAACCACATTTCTTGTGAATTGCAAAAAACTCGACAGATTACGTTGAGTTCACATTATCCTTGGTAGCTGTTCAAATTAAAATTATTGGCCGTATCTAAAAATTTTTTATCTCTTAGGAGTTACGCAGTTGAATTTGTAACTCTATACAGGATGTGAGTTTTTTCTGTCATTCTGCGCGAAGATCGCGTTAGCGACCGGAGCCGCAGAATCTATGTAGATGGATTCTGCGGCTCCGCTTCGCTTTGCGCAGAATGACTTACTATTTTTCAATTGCGTAACTTCTAATCTCTATTTTTACAAAATTAAGTTATAATATATTTATAATTTCTCGGTTACTCGGTTACTCGGTTACTCGGTTACTCGGTTACTCGGTTACTCGGTTACTCGGTTACTCGGTTACTCGGTTACTCGGTTACTCGGTTACTCGGTTACTCGGTTACTCGGTTACTCGGTTACTCGGTTACTCGGTTACTCGGTTACTCGGATGTGTTAGGGAAATTTCCTATTGACTAATATAGTGTGATCGATACAATCGTATTTCATCAAATTTCCTTTCTGGTTTGAGACCTCCCCCATCAGGGGAATTAGTTAAATTAGACAGCGATGCGTAAGCATCATTATCTTTTTTGGTAATCTCCTCGTTTACAGGGAGGCAATCCACCGATCTCTATCTGTCGATGTCTTTGTCATTCAGCAGATGAGGTCGGATGTGAATTGAAACATTAAAATAATTTCGCTATAAGCAGAATAGAGATATTGTTGATAACGTATAGTTTATCAATTTAATTAGTCTCGTGAAAAGTTATTAAAAAATTTTTCGAGCTGCATTGCAATATTGGCGAGGGGAGTTACGTCAAAAGGTGTGCGTCACTAGGCCCGCAAGGCTGACAGTCGGGAAAGACCGGCTTTTTTACTGACGGTTGAAAACCGTCTTCTTTCCTCTCCGTCTTGAAGGGCGGGTTTCTCGGAGACAATGATTATGGCCTCAGAAACAGTAATACTAAAACTAAGCGGTGCGACGCAAGCGGCGCAAGTGCCGATGTTGTCTGGACAATCCTTTGTAGTGGGCAAGACGGTTGCGGCCGGGAATGGTTTAAGTAACTGGCTTTTTTTACATCCTCTTTCATGCGCTGGATCAGCGTGTGGGCCAAGTGGAGGTATGGTTGCTCTTAAATTGGAAGGTGCCCAACAAGCGGGCTTGCTTTCTTCCATGGTCGGTCAGACGGTAACCGTGGGTCAGAGTCCAGTAGGAGCTGCGACCGCCAATAGTTGGTTGGTGCTTCATCCTTATATGGGCGGAGCGGTGGCGGGAAAAGGCATGACTACTGTTGGCATGGTCGCTAAGGGCGGTGGGCTACAAAAAGTAGCGGCTATTCGTGCCGTGGAAGCCGCTGAAATTGAAGGCGTAAAAGGCGCGGCAACGACTGGCACCATTAAGGGTACCGCTGGTAAAGCAGCTTTAGCAGGAAAAAACGCTGCAACAACTGTTGCTGTGAAAGGTACCGCTGGAAAAGGCACGGCCACCGCAGTAGGAAGCCTTACCAAAGGAAATGCGATTGTTACCGGACAATCGATGTTAATGGGAGGCACTAAAACTGCCACAGGTGCTACGGGTATCGCTACGGGAGGTGGAACAATTTGGACGGGTTCAGGCACCAAGTTAGGTCTGGGATTGGGCCTGGGATCGTTAGGGCCATTGTTGTTGGTCGCGGTTGCTTCAGCCATAGGCGTTGGCATTTACAGTTACATGCAACGTCCCGCCGCCGAAAATGAAATCGCTGAGTCTGTCAGTTAATCAATAAACATGCATGCGGCGGCAACCAAAAATAAAAAATATACAACCTCAATCTTGTAATTGATTGATGATTACAAAATTGAGGTTAACGAGAATCAATATATGAACGTCAAATCGCCACCGTATCAGCGCAAGATAATGTCGATTCTTAGTTATCTAGGAGTTCTTTGTCTGATACCATTAATTTTCAATAAAGATGATAATTATGTCGCATTTCATGCCCGTCAGGGTTTAGTTCTTTGGATATGGACGATAGTTTCTATTTTTTCTTTATACATTCCTGGGATAGGGCGTTATTTTTTTAGTAGCTCAGTGTTTCCAATATTAATATGCAGTGGATTCGGCGTTTTTTCGGTACTTTTTAATAAATGTTGGAAGATTCCCGGTATTTTTATGTTGTCCACGAAACTCTAATCATCAATTATTTATTATTTTGAATATAATATTTGTCTGAAATTTTGTTCGAGAGAAGAATCAATGTCGCTGACAAGTAAACGGGAAGGTTGTCGGAACTGTGTAAATCCATGCGGGCTGGAAGAGAGTGAGGCACAATTAAATAATGATGTTAAAGTGGAATTATTACAACCTCATCATCATAACGCTCTGTATCTCGTGGTAGCGGTGGTCATGATTTTAATGACGTTTATTGTCGCATTACAACCGTTATATCTATCAGAAATTCTTGGATTAGCTTATAATAATGCTGGTTTTGTAAATGCCAATATTCAAGTAATTTCTGAAGTGCTGGATTTAATCTTGGTTGGATATTTAGGTTACCTTTCTGATCGAATAGGACGTGTTTCTCTTTTAGTTTATGGTTTTCTATTCACGGGATTCATGGCATTGTTTGCGCCCTTCGATAAGGAAATCGCAATAGCGCTAGGACTAAGCGCATTATTGGTGTTTTATATAATTCGTATTTTGATGTCGCTCGGCACTACATTAATCTGGCCTCAAATGATCACTCTAGCGGGAGATTATAGCAATCCTGGCGAACCAAGTCGATTGGTAATTAATGTTGGCTTTATGATGGCTTTTGGAGTGAGCCTGGTTTATACTGTTTTTATGCAGCTCCCCAAGTATATTGGTTTGAAATACATCATGGTGATGATTGCCGTTATTGCTTTTACAGGAGGATGGTTAGCAAAAAATTTTTTAATGGATATGCCAATATTCAATCGAAAACAGATTCAACCTCCATTGAGTATGATTTTTAGTCTCATAAAAAAGAAAAAAAATCTTTCACTAAGTTTGATGGCGGCCTTTACCTCACGCAATGATATGGTGGTAATTGGACTATTTTTGATGACATGGTTTATCTATTTTGCCGATTTGATTCCAGGCATGACTCATGTACAGGCCGCGTCGCAAGGGGGAATCGTAATTGGTTTTATGGGAGGGGTAGTGTTACTCTCCATTCCTTTTTGGGGCAAAGCTATTGAAAATCTTGGTACAGTAATCGCAATGGCCGTAGCCTTACTTTTAACAGGATGTGGTTTTGCAATCTTAGGTCTAATCATCAATCCACTCGGATGGTGGATTTTGGTTCCAGTTGCATTGGTGGGCATAGGGCAAGCGGGATGTCTGATGGCATCGCAAATATTAGTATTGGAGCAGGCGCCTCAAGAAATTCGTGGTACTGTTCTTGGTGTTTTCAATACAGTCGGTTGTATTGGCGTTATCTTTTTTTTACAAGTTGGCGGATTTCTCTTTGACTGGATAGGACCAACGGCGCCTTTTACCATGGTTGGAATGGCCAATTTGCTAACCTTTGGTTATGCTCTGTTGGTTATAAAACATAAAGATATTCATAATATCAATATTCAAGCTGTCTCAAACGATATAAGTAACGAGCGGTGCAATTTTCCAACAGAAATTTAATGTTTTTAAAAAACGTGTTTCAAAGAACGGGAGGGTTAGGTGTTTACAATCATATTTGGCTTAATCTGTTTATCCTTGGGTTTATGGGGTGTCTTTGCGTGGTGGTGGTCACTGGTGGAAGTTCTGCGCGGATTAGTGCCGCTATTGGCGGTTATTCTAGGATTTGTGGCGTTGGGCGCGGGTGTCACGAAAATGCAAAAAAGCGTTCACGGGGAATCAATGGATCCCGAAATGACGGATAATTCTTTACCTACTGACGAGTGATTGCTATGTTTTTCAAACGGAGTGAGTGCGGTTTAGAAATGCGCAAGTACCTTTATTGGATTGGCCTACTGGCTTTCCTCACTCTAGTAGGCAGTTATTGGTACTTAAATTATTTTTTAGACGAGATAGGTTTGGATGCGCATGAGCAATGGACCTCTCCGCCACCGCATGGCGCGGGTCCATTTTCCACTATAAATATTGATCCGCCACCCTCACAGCCAGAAATAGCCGCCGCTCCTGTCGCATGGCCTACTGGAGTGCTTCGTCCTCCGGTAACAGCAGAGAATTCTTTTGCGACGGTGGTTCGTAATATTCTTCCCGCCGTGGTGAATGTTTCTACCCAAAATAATACACTTGGATCTAGGCAAAATTCCAACCCCGCAAATCAGCAGGCAGCTGGAGAAGGGATAATGAAATTTGCTAGTCCTTATTCAGGGGTCGCTTGGGAAAGTATAGGATCTGGTGTCATTGTAACGGCGGATGGTTATATCGTTTCCAATTATCATGTTGTAGAAAATTCTAAGAATGTGCTTGTAACGGTATTTGGTTCGTTGGGGAATCAACGTTATCCTGCTGAAATAGTGCAACTGGATGCTGCGCGCGATCTCGTTCTCTTAAAAATTAAACCAACCCAACCTATGCGGGTAGCTCCCCTCGGTAATAGTGATGAATTACAGGTTGGTGAATCCGTAATTACTGTTGGTTGTCCATTCGGTTTAGATCAGACGGTAAGTAAAGGTATCGTGTCTGGTTTGCGTAAAATGGTTACTATCGAGGGAGTAATTCACGATAATCTAATTCAAACCGATGCAGCTATTAATCAAGGAAATTCTGGAGGTCCGCTAGTTTCAGCGAGCGGGGATGTTATTGGTATTAATACTGCTATTTATTCTCCAACTCAAGCATTTTCGGGTGTTGGTTTTGCAGTGCCGGTAAATACGGTGCGAGATTTTCTTAATGAAGTAATTTTATTACCGGAAGGGGTTGGAGGGATTAATTTTCCATTAACTCCTCAACCAGTAGCTGCTGCGCGTAAATTACCGCCTCCCATTCCACCTAATGCCATTGCACCACATGTAGATCGTGGTGCATGTGAAAATTGTCATCAAATTATAAAAACTGGTCAATTGGTAGCTCAATATGTCCAACCAGGAATAATCGATCCCATGGTAAGCGCGAATGGTCGCAATGTCGCTCTACCTGTTTCTGAAAATTCCATTGGTGCTACTTTTAAACCAGTTGATCCTTATCTGATTCAACGTTTTCGACCACCTTTTGATGGTGGTGTATTCGTGGCAAGAGTAAATCCTGGCTCGCCCTCTGCAATAGGTGGATTAGCGGATGGAGATCTCATCTTCAAGATGAATGGACGCTGGGTACGTACACCAGAAGAACTGCAAGCATTGTTAATGGGTATATCACCCGGAGAACGAATTCGCTTCGGGGTAATGCGTAATCAAGAGCGCAAGGAAGTCATAATCACACTGGGTACAGTGTCAGATATGGTACAGCCGGTTGCTGGGCGAGGATTTGGACCAGGTGCCGGACGAGGATTTGGACCAGGATTTACATTTGGTGGACCAGGGCCAGCATGTGGTCGTCAGGCAGCCTATCCTTGTTTAGCGGCGGCCCAGCCGGTTGCCGCGATGGCTGCTACGCCCATGATGGCTCCCGAAGTAGTGAATCCGATGATAGCAGCACCAACTCTTCCTAAACAACAAACCGCATTGTCTAAACCACCAACTGAATTCGAATGGCAAGGGATGGAATTACAACCCATCACTGCGGCTATGGTCACCAAGGATCCCACATTAATGAATAAATCAGGGGCGGTGATTCAAGAAATTGATCCTGGTTTGCAGGCGGAGAAGGCAGGGCTTAAAGCTAATGACATCGTCTTAGCCATTAATAGTCTGCCAGTCGCTTCCAATGCGGAACTTGATAAAGCGATTACGGCTACGAATCAGATTAATACTATTCTTTTGGATGTGGAACGGGCTGGCCAACATAAGTTGGTTACCTTAAAATAAATCAACTTTTCGCCGAAAGGCGTTGATTATAGTAACGAGAAACGCTAATGAACGAAGATAACAAATCCACACTTGATAATTCGGAAGAATTGCTGAAGACTAGCATTCCGGTAAAGATGGATGATGGAAATAAATTTGTTTCATCGAAAGATGACACAAGTATTCAATCATCTCCTCTGCCAGAACCGAGGCGTGTTAAAAACAACCCGCTATCTCCTAAATGGTGGTCATCAAAAAATGAGTCTGGACAGTCAGTAGATAGTGACAAGGTGGAAATTGTAGCCGTGGAAACGACGGTCACTACTCAGCCCCAGCATTTTGGTAAAAATAATGAAGTAGTAGTCCCTGCTGGAGTTACTACCTCATTGATGGATAATCAAGCTGAAATAAAAGAACCTATCGTAGTCGTCACTTCGATGGATAGTCAACCTGAAGTAAAAGGATCGGAAACCACATCTCTACCTTCGTCAGGAATTATTTCTGAGTTATCTGATGGAGCGAAAAATATTATGGCAACCGTATCCGATTTTCCGCTAAGTAAACCATCTGGCGTGACAGTGGATGAAGAAAAAAAGATATTGAAGACAATGAGTGATGTAGCTTCAAAGTTCGCAAAATTAGATCCGTCTAATATCTCGAAAAAATCAGAAAATGTAACAAAAGCGGCGACTATTTCTGAGAGAGTATCTTCTCTTTCGCAAGGAGGATCTTTTGTAACGACTGCTGAAAAAGAATTACGCTTGAAAGAAATCCGCGAAGCGGCAGTTCAGAAGATCGAGAAGAAAAAAATACTGGACGCGCAGTTGCTTTCCGCCATGACAACACCATTGGATGAAAAAAAATCGGAAGAGGCAGCTGTATCAACTGTCGTTCAAGATGTGCAGCCAGAGATAACAGTACCAGAAATAGCGGTTCCAATAGCGGAAATCGTTGTCTCCAACCTTGATACTTTAGTACCACCTCCGCCACGTCCTACTGGATCATTTTCGCAAAATAAATCAGAGATTCGATCTGCTACTCAAACTCGTATCAACGAAGCTTATTTGAGACAACTCAAAGGAGAAGAACCTCTCGTCGAAAACGTGCGGGAATCGAAAGAGCCGCCTATGGTAAATAGTACCCCTGTTGGTGGGCGTAGGGAGGTTCCCGTAGAATCATTGGGTACTGGTATCTTTAACGCACTTGGCGACGTGATTGGAGGTGTAGTCAATCTCGTTAATATAGTAGGTGATGGTGTCGGAAAAGTTACCGCAGTTAATCCAATTTCTCAAAACTCAGGCTCGGAGCGAATGGCTTTGGGGCTGCGAGAAATGTTCACTGGTGTGAAGGAAATCGTAAAGGGTGGTGGCAATATTGTAATTGGCACTGTCGGTATAGTTGCAATCCCAATAGTTGCTGCGATTCAATCTATCAAATCTTCCAATAATTCAGAATCAAAAGAGACTTGAAAATTTTGTTTTCCGTAAAAAAACCTCTATTTAAAATTTTTATTTTTATAACCAGTTAATAAAAAAGGGGTTATGTATGAGTAACATAGACAATATCGATCAGCCATTATTGCTCGGGATCGATTTAGGGACTTCCCGTACCAGAATAATGTCTAACCGTGGTGTCCGTTCTGAGGTTTTCTCAGTAGTAGGTTATCCAAAAGATATTGTTGGTGTGAAATTGATGAAGCATTCTTACATGATTGGTGAGGAAGCTTTGAGGAGGCAATCTTATCTGGATATTCAATATCCCCTGGAGGATGGAGTTATTAAAGAGGCTAACGATCATGCCACCGATGCAGCTAAATTATTAATTAAGCATGCAATTAGCCTGGCTAATCCACAACCTGATGACAAAATTTATGGTGTGTTGGGTGTTCCAGCTCGTGCCTCCATGTTTAATAAATCACAGCTTTTGAGAATTACTCAAGAACTATTTGATTTTTCCATGGTAGTCTCTGAACCCTTCATGGTTGCTTATGAAATAGGTGCATTAAATAATTCCATTATTATTGATATCGGTGGTGGTACCACAGATATTTGTGCCATGAGAGGTACTATTCCTACTGGTGAAGAGCAGGTCACCATTTTGAAAGCGGGTAATTATATTGATTTGGTTCTGGAAAATTTGATCAGAGAGAATCATCCAGAAGTGCAGATAACTTCCAGTTTAGCACGCAAGATAAAAGAACAATACGCTTTTGTTGGTGAATCACAAGAAGCGAAACTGGTTAATGTTCGTATAGGTGGCAAGCCAGCAGTGATTAATCTTACCAAGGAAATTAAAACTGCTTGTGAAACCATCATCGCTGAAATTGTTGAACATCTGCAAAGTTTAATTATGATTTTTGATCCAGAGGGTCAGGATGAAGCGTTACAGAATATCTATCTGACTGGTGGTGGTTCTCGTATTCGTGGTTTGGATGCAGTAATTATTGATCGCATGAAGGAATATGGCATAATTACTGTACGTCAAATTTCCGATCCTGATTTTTGTGGCGTGGCGGGTGCTTTAAAATTGGCAATGGAACTACCAACCCAATATTGGGAACAAGTCGGTCAGGTAATCAATAAGGCAACTAAATAATTTCAGATGTTTTTTGTTCTAAAACTGTAAAACTAACCAAGAGGTCGTCATGAGTCAAATTAAAACGGTACAAACCCAATCTGGTCTAGGCCCAAAAATACTCGCTTGCATGAGTTATCTTGGAATCTTAGCACTGGTTCCACTTGTATTAAATAGTGATGATGACTATATTCGTTTTCATGCCCGTCAAGGGGTAGTAATTTGGATGTGGGAAGTGTTGGCAATTTATGCCCTGGTAATACCAGGAGGGCGTTTATTTTTTAGTATCTCCAGTTTTTTATGTTTCACCTTATCGATAATTGGCTTGAGTTCAGTTCTATTAGGAAGGGCTTGGAAACTCCCGGTAATTGGGAATTGGGCTGAATCCATTTAAAGCGTTAAAATGTTATTATCGGGTTCACATCGGGAATCACCCATGAAAAAAATTACGGCGAGACCATACAGCTCGCTGATGGGTGCAATGTTGGTGTTGATTTTTACCTCGCAGAACATGCACGAAGTAGAAATACGCTTGATTTTTGGATCACCATTTACGATGCCACTAATTGTAATTATCTTGGGGGCATTTATTAGTGGTTTTCTAGTAGCAACTTTGATACGCAAGAATCGCAATCGTGTTCGAGTTATGGAAAACATAGATAGGGAATAATAGTAGAAATTAGTCAATAATCTCTTCGATCCTCAATAATTGAATTTGAGTGTTGTTTAATTTAAATTTGTTGCCACCAATCGTTTACACGATTTGCGTGGCAACGTATTTTTTGGTTCTCTGTGCTAATGATATCTTTTGAAACAAATTTAATTTTGTTTTTTGTTTAAGAACCTCTCGAATCGTTAAGATCGATTAGGTTTCCACGCCGAGGATCTATGAACTATTCTAAGTGCATCGTGTGCTATCACGCGGTTGGCTGGATCGGCTTAGGCGCTAATTTTGCCATTTCGATTCTGAAAATCGTGGTTGGGGTTATTTCTGGTTCCCATGCGCTAGCGGTGGATGCATTGTATTCAGGAAAGGACGTTCTTACTTCGTTTCTAATTATTTTGGGATTGAAATTCACCAAACAACCAATTGATGAGGAACATCAATTTGGACACGGAAAAGCTGAGTTTCTTTTTTCGATGATAATAGGTCTTTCTTTAATAATTATTACCGCACTTGTTCTCTATTTCGAGGCGGGTAAATTGATTCAGGGAACCCACCATGCTCCACATTTGATTGCGTTATGGACAGCGATTTTTGCCGCAGGTGCCAATGTGATGCTGGCTAGGTATACGCGATGTGTGGCTTTCCAAATTAATAGTCCGATGGTTGGAGTACTCACTCAACATCAAAAATCAGATGCTACTGCTTCTTTGGCGGTCGCGTTGGGTATTATTGGTTCTCATTATCTTAATATGCCATGGTTGGATACGGTGGTAGCGGTAGGTGAATGTATTGACCTTGGTTACATGGGAGGAGAAGTTTTTATCCATGCAGTGCGTGGACTTATGGATATTGCTGCACCGGAAAAAGTCGTAACTAAGATTCAAAAACTTTCCTCACTTATTTCAGGTGTCAAAAAAGTTGAAATAGTACGAACACGACGGGTAGGACAAGAAATTTGGGTTTCCTTGGTGATCGGAGTCGATCCGGAATTGTCCATTCATGAAGCGAAGAAAATAAGTCTTGTGGTAAGGAAAAATTTATTTGAATCCATTCCGCATTTAGGAGAAGTTAATGTCCATTTCAAATCCGTAAAGGGTTCAGTACCTGAATTGGACTATATCTTGCGTCAAAGTCGTTCGCATCTCGAGCTGGAGATATCCTGATGGCGGCGGCCCCATTGAGCGTGGTACTGTTTGTATTAGTTTTTTTTCTCGTGGAAACTGGAAAGGTGGGTCGTCATCAAGCCATGCTCGCGGGAGCAATTTTGATGCTTATGCTAGGTTGGATATTTGATTTCTATGCACTGCATCAAGCGCTAAAATCTATTTATTTCGATACACTTGCATTAATTTTTGGAATGTCGCTCGTCGGAAACATTTTGATTCGGTCCGGGCTATTTAATGTACTTGCTATGAAGGTGACGGCTTATTCACGAGGCAATGCTCAATTAGTTTTAGTGTTGCTAGTATTAATTACTTATGGTTTTTCATTGGTAGTGAATAATCTGGGTACGATGTTAATTATATTGCCACTGACTTTAGCCTTATGTAACGAAGCAAGGTTGGAACCCGTGCCAATTGTTATTGCGGAATTAATTGCATCTAATCTCGGAGGTGCATCTACGCTGATTGGTGATTTTCCCAATATGATTATTGGCGCGGCGGGAAAACTCCATTTTGATGATTTTATTGGTGGCATGATGGTACCCTGCCTGATGATGCTGGCGATCTTGCTGGGATATTTTGGTAAACGCATGGCGCAATCAAGTCATGATGGTGGAATAATGATGGAAAAACAAATTTTTGAACAAAAAGGTATCAACAATTATCTTTTACGAGTGGGAATCACAATTTTAAGCGTGATGCTATTAGCCATGCTGTTCGCTTATCCTCTTGGCTTGCGGCCAGGCACTATTGCTTTAGTGGCAGGCGTGGTTATTCTCATTTTTGGCCGCGTACCACATGAATTTTTTTTTAAAGCCATAAGTGGTGCTGATATCTTTTTTTTCGCATCCTTATTTATTATGGTAGGTGGATTACAATCGGCGGGGGTATTAACAATTTTTCACGAATTAATTGTTACCTGGGGTGGAAATAATATTACCCAGTCTTTATTGTTGTTCATGTTGTTGAGTGCGCTGTTGACTCCTTTTCTAAACGCAGGTCCCGCAACAGCACTACTTATTCCAGTAGCGGAAGTGATAAATCGAGACTTTCCCGGCAGCCAAGTATGGTGGGCGCTTTCCCTTGGTGTTTTGGTCGGATCCTCGGCAACTCTTTCTGGGGCCACAGCGGGACCGGTAGTAGCTAATCAAATGTTGCATCAACTCAAAGATCATCAGCGCATGTCCCACTCCGGTTGGATATTGGATTCAAGAAAATATCGGCAATGGGGCATACCAATTGCAGGTAGCTTTCTTTTATTTTCAATGTTTTATATTGCGATGTGGATTCAATGAGCAATGACACTCCCCCCTTGCGGCCTTTTTGTTGGCAGGCCTGGAAGATTCCTGTCTTAATCCTCGTGTTACTTTATTTCGGCACGCTTGCTTGGACCTATCATCTAGTTAAAGAACACAATGTGTTGGGATTGATGGCCACTGGGAACACAACCAGGATTGCCAGCGCGCGGCCTGTCGCGCTCAATGTTCTTCCTAGTGAGGAACGCGCGGCTGTAGTGAATATCGGTGGCACCTTAAAATCACCATCTGCGGGAATGTTGCCTTATGTCTCGGTAGGTTCAGGAGTGTTGGTTAGTCCAATCGGTTACGTGGTTACGGCTCAACATCTCATTCAAGATCTTGCTGAGATTCAGGTGCGAGTACAAACCAATCAAGGGCCAAAACAATATTCCGCTAAGATGGTCAAGGTAGTGCCTGAACATGATTTAGCATTACTAAAAATTGTGAGCCGAGATCGTTTTTCTTATTTAGCTTTGGAAAATGGATTGGTGCAGACTGGAGAAATCGTGCGTGCCTGGGGTGATCCAATGGGAACCGATGCAATGCGACATCTTGGCGCAGTGACCCAGCTCAACCTAAATAATTCGATGCAAATTCTCAATCGTCGCTTTACTCATTTGATGCAAACGGATGCCGTTGTGCATTGGTCACAGAGCGGCGGTCCATTAATCAATGGAAACGGTCGATTGGTTGGCATTAATCTCGCTGTTGAGGATCCTAATATCGGAATCGTGGGTTATGCGGTTCCAGCCCAAATATTGATGACCCATTTTCAAGAATTGATCAATTTCCCTAAGGAACCGCTCTCTACATCAGTAGGGCGACCTGCGGATCGTTGGTGGAAACGGGTCAAAAATTTCATGCAAAAAAATTTAGGTCAGAATGCTATTCCCTTCACGATTGCTGCCCCAGTGCGCGATCTCGCTCATGAGCCGACAACGCGAATTTTAGGTTATCCCATTGCCAATTTTTTTGGGCTGTTGCTGTTGGGATTTATATCAGGAATTAGCGGTGGCATGATGACCATGGGGGGAGGGATCATTAAGGTCACGGGTTTAATGTGGCTTTTTGGTTATGGGCTGCTATTGGTGCGTCCGGTTGCGTATATCACCAACATTTTTATGTATGGTGCTGCCACTCTTCGTTATCGTCAGGATGGATTGCTGCGTTTTGATCTTTGTCGACCTCTGATTCCCTGGGCCATGGGTGGCATGGTGTTTGGTTACTTTATTGGCAACGTACTTAGCACCACCATTATTCAATGGTTACTGGGTGGCTTCGCCCTAATACTTGCCATCAAGATGTTGGTGGAGATATCTGAAAGCACGAGCCATCAAGAATTCGATGAGGATGACATTTCGCCAGACTCACGATTTATGAGTCGCGTATGGCGTTATTTAGGTACACGCGATTTACCTTCGAACAAACCATCCCAAACAAGAATACATGGAGTGTTGGGACTGCCAATGGGACTAATCAGCGGGATTCTTGGCATCACCGGAGGCGTAGTGGAAGTACCGTTACAGCGTTATCTGGCGAAGGTGCCCCTGCGCAATGCCATCGCCAACAGCGCCACACTGGTATTTTTTGCCTCATTGGTTGGTTCGGTGGTGGCCTTGATCCATGGCACACAAAATGGTTCGTTTGAATGGCAGACGCCGGTAATTATGGCTTTTATCTTGACTCCTGGTGCTTGGGTGGGCGGTAAGCTCGGAGCCTGGTTGACCGCAGTTGTACATTTAAATACTTTACGCTGGGTCTATGCGTTATTAATGTTCGTAATTGCAATCAGGATGTTTTTGTCATGAAACCAAAATTATTTCCACTGCTGAAAAGCGTTGAACAAATTGGTTATGTCATTACATCAATTGGTTTCATCATATTCTGCGGAGTTATACTTGCCGCACTGTTTGGTCGCACGAGCTGGGAAAGTTCTCAACCAACCAAAACATTAAGTCAGGACCAGTTAGAACCACCAATAGCGGTTGGTCACGGGCCAAGAAAATTGCGTAATCCCCAGCTTAAGGCGTATGTGGGTCCTAATATTCGTTTATCGGAGGCTCATTGGCAGGGGCTTGAAGCATTACCATTGAGCACAGAATTGAAACAAAAATTGCGCTTACCTGATACGTTGAACGGATTATTGATCGATGAAGTCACGTTGAACGCGGCGGCGAGTGGTTTATTAGCAGGAGACGTGCTGGGAGCGGTCAACGGAATAGAAGTGAATAGTCTTGAAGCCTTAGTGCAGGTATCCAGGCTAGTACAAAATCAAACGAATGTAATGGTAACCGTCTACCGCAAGGGACAATGGCTTTCTTTCACGCTATCAGCGCCAGATAATCTAGGATTCGCTCAGGCGGAGACAGCGCCAATGATCCTCCCCGGAGAAATTATGCCACACCCCTATCGTGGACCTTGTACGGAATGTCATGCTATTGGTACTACAGGACATATTGTGCCCGATCCAGATAATATTATTTTGCCACCTCCTCCAATTTCTGCCAAGGTAACCACGCCACCTCATAAAGATAGAGGACCGTGTCGTGCTTGCCATCAAATTATCCAATAAATGAGCCAGGACTAAAAATTTATGAAAAATTATCAATTATCCGCCAACATTATTGATGAACTTCAACTAATTTCCTATGCAACGCTTGGAGTGCTCAAACGCGTTGCCGTGGGTTCAATTGAACTATTTAATTCCGTATTTGTCGTGGATGAAGAGTTACGGATGAATTTTTACCGGGATCGAGGCATTCATTACACCAAGCAAGGTCAATACGGGCAAGCGATTGCTTTTCTAAAGCAGGCGGCGCAAAAATATCCCACGGATGAATCTTTAGTTTTCCATTTAGGTTATAGCTACTTAAAAATGGATCGTATTATTGAAGGAATTGAATTATTAGCGCGAAGTGTAAAAGAGAAAACCGCTTCGACCCGTATTCGTTCGACTCTGGGAATGGCCTATATTCAGGCGAAGGAATATAAAAAAGCAGTGGAAATTCTGGAAGAAGCTATCCGTGAGGCCCCGGATAATTTTAACCTGCATTATCGCTTAGGATTAGCCCATGATCATCTTGTTGAATATGATGCAGCGATTGCCGCCTTCCAGGAAGCATTGCGTATTCGTCCAAATGAAACCAAAGTATATCAATCCTTGGGTTTCATTCTGGATCAGCAAGGAAAACATGACGAAGCCGTGGTCTTTTTTAAAAAAACCTCTGAACTGACTGAATCATTAGTGGAAAATTAAGCCAATATGTCCGAAGATAAGATCGGGGATACCGACGATCTGGGAGAAATTCCCAACAGCGAGCGTTTGCGTCGCATGAAAGAGATCATGGGTCGGATCAATAATAATGAAATTCCCGTCAAGGATCTAAAAATACCTCCTGTTAGGTCCAGACATTTCATTATTGTGGCTTCGATTGGTAGCGTGTTGCTTTTGGCATCGTCAACTTTGTATAAATATAATTGGTTTACCAATGCAGAGGAAGATGTCCTTTCTGCTAAGGGTGCAATCCAAAACGCTCTCCAACTTCGTTCCAATTTATTCAGCAATCTCGTTAATCTCACGCTGAATCAAGCAGCCATGGAACAGGAGACGGTTCGTTATGTTGCGGAAATTCGATCCAAGCAGGGCAACCCGCCTGAGAAAGCACAACCAGTCGCTGCGAACACGGCGATGGAATTCAATGGTATGGGTGGAGCCGTTCCGGAAGCATTAGGACGATTGTTTGCTGTGGCGGAACAATATCCTGATATCAAGACTTCCACCACCTATAAAGAACTTATGGATAAGTTAATGGAACTCGAAAAACGTATTCATCAACGTCGCGATGAATATAATGAAAGAGTGCGAATTTTTAATTCGACGACTAGTACCTTTCCCTGGCATTTCGTCGCTTATCTATGGGATTTTCATCGTTATCCATATTTTGAATCTGATCCCCACCGCCCGGATACTGTTGAAATCAATCTTAGTGCGGATTCATTTCGTCGTTTGATTCCAACATTAAAAGGTGCAATTGAAGTCAAATCCGATAAAAATACGCCTATCTCCACTGAGGTTAAACCGTGAAATATCCGCATTGCGCCCAATGCAGAAATCAAGTGGAATGGTATGTACTCGCTGGAAACACAGGTCTGGTTATATTTAAGGGTGCGTTGGGAGTAATGAGTGGAAGCGCGGCTTTAATCGCGGATACTTTCCATTCTTTTGCGGATGTATTAGCTACCATCGTTACTTTATTCAGCCTGAAGGTTTCAGCCCGTGCGCCAGATCATATCCATGCCTATGGTTATGGAAAAATTCAGCATATTTCTTCTGGAACTATTGGGTTGTTGCTTTTGGGTGGATCGATATTTATCCTGACTGGCTCCATGATTGATATCGTGCGTGGTACTTATGGAACTCCCAAGACTATGGCACTGTTGGGAGCTTTTTTTTCTATTCTCGCCAATGAATTTATGTTTCGCTATGAAAGCTGTGTCGCTAAGGAGAATAATAGTCCGGCGATCATGGCAAATGCCTGGGATAATCGATCTGACGCCCTTTCTTCCACGGGCGTATTGATTGGACTCATTTTTGCGACTCTTTTAGGATATCCTATTGCCGATCCTGTGACAGCAGTTTTAATCGCCATCGTGATTATTAAAATCGCGGTGACGCTTATCGTCGAGGCTATCCATAATTTAATGGATGCTACCCCTGATTTTGTAAAATCGTCTGATTTATTTGGGATTATTCGTAAATTTCCTTCGGTAACCGGAATCAATTATTTACGCGCGCGCAGTCTCGGAGAAGATTTTTATATTGAGGCAGATGTTCGTGTTGATAAGAAATTAAAAGTATATGAAGGTGATCTGATTGTGGCTACCTTGGAAGATCAGATTAAAAAAGAACTTGAACATGTAGGTAGTATTCAGATTTATCTATCACCAGAGGAGGAGCCAAGGCGGTGAAAAAAAAATTCTTACTTGATGGAATGTCGGTAGTGATTGGCGGCTTGCTATTTCTGATGGTGCTAATTGTAGTGGCGCTATTATTCCCAAATTGGTTTGTATCAGCACCATCAATCAATCAACAAGATGCTTCAATGCTATCGGTTAGCCCGATTGTCAACGACATTCCAGTGCGTATGATTCCAATAGCGACTGTGCAGCCCACGCCACGAGTGAATGGTAATGGAAAAGGTATCACATCATTACAAAAAACACCTCAGATAAATTTCCAAGGCATTGTCCAACAAATTACGGAACAACCTCAAAGCGATGGGCAATTGCATGTCTGGATCAATTTACCTGACGGAACGGAGCGGCGGATCTCAGTTGCTCCAGGATGGTTTTTGCAATATCTAGGATGCCCATTACAACATGACATCACTATTTCTGGTTCTGGTTTCATTTTTCAGCAAGAGATCGGCAACAACCTAGTCTACGCAAGAAAAATTGTAGTGAATGGTAAAACTTGCAATTTGCGCAATGATGAAGGCTTCGCTCTTTGGTCTAACAAGTTGCGGTAATCATCATCAAAAACCGTTGCAACCTGGAAAAACCGATGCCTGATTTGAGCTGAATCCATTGATTCTAATACCAAATGGTAGCGTTTTTTCACCTCGATCATTCGGAATCGAGGAGGTATCCACGCCGAGGATTTTATGAATAGCGCGGAACGAATAAAGAATGGCGGGCGAGTGGCAGTGGTTATCCTGGTGATTTGTTTGATTGCCTGGGGACTGTGGCGAGAAAAAATAGAGATAAATCCTACCCGCCAGATTCAAGGTGAAGTGTTGGGTTCGATGCCAAAGGCAATTCAGCCCCCACTGATCCAACCTCTGGCGGAAATAGCCAACCCTACGCCATTACAGAAAACGCTAATTAAACGTATCCCTACTATTGGTCCGGATGCCAAAATGCCTCATTCCTTTTGGGGTCCATGCACTAAATGTCATCTCATTCAGGGAGGTGCTCCTCCAGGGAGCCAACCAGCAACACCGGTGGCAAAAGTTTTCGAGCAGGTATCATCCATTCTCAAGGTGGGTCCGCCGATTTTACCTAATTCCATTCGACCCCATCCTGTTTCTGGACGTTGTATAAAATGCCATGATATTTTAGTTTATATAAAACCAAATTAAATCACCTTAAGTGCTAAAGTAGCTGTGGCTCTAATTGAATCAAACTTGGTTTACCGTCCAAATCTGTGATAATCGTGCTACTGTGACGAAATAAAAGACTTATTCTGGGGAGCTTCCTCAACTCCAGGTACTGAAAGCGATAAATGCAGAAAACTTTGAATTTTAAATAGTAAAGCTCTCTGCTTTATCGTTGTTCGTTCAAAGACTGGAAACGATCGGTGCGTTCAGTGTAAAAAGCCTTTATAAAATTGGTTGATGAGTATCCACGAGTTTCGCCCGGTTCACGGCTTGCCGGCTTTTAAAATCGGATACTCGCATTCCCACAAGTGGTGATTAATACCCGTAATTCTTCGAGATTTCAGGGTTTTCTCGTCACTTATTTTATAAATAATCATTGAAGAAGCCATGTAAATCACCCCACGGCTAAAGAAGGCTTTATGGATAAGGCTTGGTTTACCAGCCTGAGCCACAAAACATCGTGACTACGTTGTAACGAAGTACAAAACTTACCTACGAATACTTCCTCAGTTTGTAAGTTTGTAGCTCTGAAAGCGGCAGGTGCAGACAACCTTAGGGGTAGCATGAAACGGTTTGTCGCAAGGTTCGCAATAACTGAAGCTGCGTTGCAACATTGGCGAGGGGAGCCACACCGCAAGGTGTGCGTCACTTGGGCCGCGTAAGGATTGACAGCCGGGAAAGACCGGCAACTTCAACTGCAAAAAAACAGGAGGCGGCGCTTCCCATGGCTAAAGTCAGGGGTTTCCGCGCCGAATTTGGATGACCGAACTTGTCCATCCCTTAGAGGATCAGCTGCAGGCGCGGATCGCGATTATGGAAAATTTATTGCGCCAGGTAGTGGAAATTAATGTTGGTGCAACGACTCGGATGCACGAATTAGATGGAAAATTGCAAAAAATTGAAACCATCCTTCCGATGCTCTCCAATTTTATCGAGAGGGTCAAAGTTCCACCTGTTGATTCATCATCAGCTAAGAAAGACATCGCTGACATTAAGAATCGACTGGATGAATTTCATCAAGAGCTACTTTCTATTCCGCAGCGAATTGAGACTCTGTTGGAAAAAGCAACAACTACATACGAACCAGACGCATCGACGCTGAATAAATTAGTGGACAGGATTGAATCACAGCAAAGCACAATTCTCCAAACACTTGAAAAACGAATTGATCCTCGTCTCATGATTTATCTAAAACCATTAATAGAAATGTTGGAAGAAGAAGGGCGACAAGCGGAAAAGTTGAAAGATGTTGCACTACAACAATTGCAGTATCTCCTCTCAGGAAAAGCACCAGGATCAAATGAAGAAATTTCCCGCGTGTTGCAGCAAGTAAATCAAGAAATTGGCAGGTGTACCGAAGCGTTTGCACGGACACAACAAGCATTGCAGATTGTGGTGATACCCTTTCAAAACATTGGAAGGATTTTTCGTGATAATTTGGAAATTGTGGTGC
Organism: Gammaproteobacteria bacterium; assembly: GCA_963575715.1. Taxonomy (NCBI): domain Bacteria; kingdom Pseudomonadati; phylum Pseudomonadota; class Gammaproteobacteria; species Gammaproteobacteria bacterium. The sequence continues at coordinate 43,055 of CAUYTW010000033.1, forward strand.
AGGCGCATGACTTAATGGCACAGCTCTATGATGATCTACCACGATTCCTGGATGAAATAAAAAAGAAGACGAGATCTATTTAGATGCTGTGGAAAAATCTCTATCGAATAGTTTTGTCGTTGTAGCCCATGAATTTTTAGTTTTTAGATAAAAATAATTGTATCTGTGTATACTTGTTCATTGCGCAATCTATTGTTCTTTTAATAATCGTTGACTCCCCCCTTCTTAAAAAATGAACCGCGCAATCTATTACTACCTCGACTCATAGGGACGAGGTTTGTACTAATCTGCGCGTTGGTTAGGGGACGCTCACTAAATAGCATAGCGAACGGA